>CAXTOD010000266.1:0-4169 GCA_964245705.1 uncultured Acetobacteraceae bacterium | reverse complement strand
CTCGGCCTCGCCGGCACCGCCGTCGCCGCGCTGCATGCGATCGGCGAGCGTGACCAGGCGCGGCGGCAAACGCGGATCGCGCCGGCGGTGGCCGACTTCCTGACCGAGGACCTGATCGGCCGCGGCAATCCCGTCAACTCGGGCAAGCCGGACGAGACCCTCATGGAGGCGGCCGCCGCGGCAGAGCCTGCGGTGGCGCTCCGCCTGACCACCGAGCCGCTGATCGCCGCCTCGCTCTACCGCGCCCTGGCGCTGTCGTTCGACAGCCGGAGCGCCTATTCCACCGCGCGCACCTTCTACGGCAAGGCCATCGCCGCCTACGAGAAGGCCGAGGCGCCGAGTTCCGCCGACGCGACCATCATGCGTCTCCGCCTGGCGCAGATGGAGGCGATGGCCGCGGGTGCAGGCTCCCTGGACGCGGCGCAGGCGTTGCTGGCCCGGGCGGAACCGCGGCTGGCCTTCCTGGGACCGAGACGAACGGAAGCCGCGGTCTGGGACCATGCCGCCCGCGCCGGCATCGACATCATCGAGAACGACGTGGCAGGCGCACGCCGCGAAAGCTTGGCAGCGTCCGACGGGGCGGACACGATCCCGGACGTCATCGACGCCAACACGCGGCTGCTGCTGCATCAGCGCGTCGCCATCGCCGACCTCCGCATGGGCAACTGGGACCAGGCGGGGAAGCGCCTCGACGTGCTGGACCGCCAGGAGCTGGCGCTGCATGGACCGGACAACCCGGACACCATCATCACCGAGTTCATGCAGGCCCGCGTGCTGATCGGCGAGGGCTCGTTCGGAGCCGCCGCCGACCGGATGGACCGGCTCTACCCGAAGCTTCTCGCGGTGTTCGGCCCGACCCATCACCAGACGCTGCTGTTCCTGCTGGCCCGGTCGCAGGCGCTGACCTGGCTTGGCCGATACGACCGGGCGGTGCACGACGACCTGCTCGTCTACCAGTTGAGCATGGCCAGCCAGGGTGCCAGCTACATCGCGCTCGGTGCGCTTGGCGATGCCGGCGAGGCCTCGTGCCGCAACGGCCACACCGTGGACGGAATGGCCGAGGAAACCAGGGCTTTCGAGGCGGCCCGCGCGACGTTCGGCGACGGGGGCACCCTCACCCAGCTGCTGTCCGAGAACATCGGCTTCTGCCTCGTGCTGATGAAGCGCTACGCCGACGCCGCGATCCGGCTGGACCAGGTCGACCGCGCCGCCGCAGGACGTGCCAACGCCAAGCCCGACAACGACGCCAGCCTCGACCTGATGCGCGCCGAGATCGCCGAGGCTGCCGGCAGGACGGACGAGGCGCGCCTCCGCCTGCGTCTTCCCGTGGCGGTGTTCAGCCGACCCGGAGAGGATCCGTACATGCGACGCTGGACCCAGCAGCTGTCGGGCGCCGTCGCAACCCAGCGGCTGACGCAGAAATAGATTTCCCATCAACGCCGTGACGGCTTGAGAACTTCTTGAAGGCGGCTGCGGCTGCCGTCTGCGGGCGTCCGGCGTGTGCAGCGTTTCGTGGAACGTGCACGGTGTCTGGCGACGGATCAGGACCTGTCCGCCGCATGGACGATGCGATGCCCGATGCGGGACAGGGTCGTCCCGCCGCGTCGACCGTCGCGGTTGAGAAATCCTTCATTGGCAATCCCACCCTCGGCCGTGCGGCCCTTCCGGTGATGACGCAATCCGGGCGTCAGCAACCTGGAAAAGGAAGACGGCGATGGGATCCCGACGCAACAGCACAACACTCTCCTGGATGACGTGCGGGAGCGTCGTCCTCGCGGCTTCGGGTTGCGCGGGCCTTGATGCCGTGGCGAACCACGGCCAGCTCGACGTGCATACGCACATGTCCGAAACGGTGTTTCTCGATCCGGTGCCGACGGCACAGCGCACCGTCTACATGGGCTTCCGGAACACGTCGGATTATCCCGACATCGACGTGCGGGCGCCCCTCAGCCAGGCCCTGAGCGCCCGCGGCTACGTGGTGGTGGATGATCCCGAAGCCGCCCACTACCTGCTGCAGGGCAACGTCCTGCAGGCCGGCAAGCTGACGCCGCAACAGGTGTCGGGCGTGCTGTCGGCCGGGTTCGGCCAGCCGCTTCTCGCCGGCGCGGTCGCCGGCGGGCTGACCGGCGGCTTCAGCGGGAACTCGTCCGCAGGCCTGGGTGTCGGGCTCGGGGTCGCAGCGGCCTCGGCATTGTTCAACTACGCCTACCAGGACGTGACCTACGCGATCACCGTCGACATCCAGCTCGCCGAACGGCCGCTGCACGGCGCACGGGTGCACCAGCAGACCCGGACCCACCACGGCCACGGCAACGCCTCGTACCAGGTCGCCACGACCGATGCCACGCCCGACACGTACGGCGTCTCCACCTCGGGCGACCAGAACTCCAGCGACCGCTACCAGTCCATCGACGAGGACTCCGACTTCAAGAAGTACAACGTCCGCGACGTGGCCTACGCGGACAAGGTCAACCTGCGCATCGAGGAGGCCATCCCGACCCTGACGCAGCACCTCGCCTCCTCGTTCGCCAACCTGTTCGAGTAGGCCACGCGATTGCGACCGACGGCACCTGCCGGGATCGCTTCCAGAACGAGTCAGCCGCCAACCCATGGAGAAGCACGATGTCACGGACGTTCGTCGTCCTGCTGCTGCCGCTGTTCCTTGCCCGTTGCGGCCAGGCCGGCCCTTCCAGGCTTCAGGTCGAGACCGCACTGAACGCGTTCGAGGCCGCGCTGGCGGCGGAGATCCCGACTGCGCCGAGCAGGGTCACGGTCACGGAATCGAGCTGCACGGCGGGAGAGAACGGCATCTACACCTGCGCCGTGACGGCAAGCGGCACCCGGTTCCTGCCCGACGTCAACGCCGTGCGCCTGCGCCGGATCAACGGCGCCTGGACCGTCATCGCGGGATGACCAGGCGCTGCCCGGCAGGAAGGTCCGGCTTCGCGTCGGGAAAACCCGAGGCAGCGTCGGGGACGAAGGCAGCGCGGCCGAACGCGGCGCCCGATCGCATCCGCTCGGTTGCGTACGGATGACGAGGTCCGGTCAGGCTCCGCATCGGCATCCTGTTTCCGGTGACCGATCCAGGGTCAGGGAAGCGAACCGAACGATCGGGACGGTCGCGTTGGAGGCCGTCCCCACGATCCTACCGCGCCACCGGCATCGCCGCCTGCACCAGCCTGATCCGGTGGTCGGGCAGCAGGTGCGCCGGGTCGGGCCCGATGCCGCTGCGGATCAGCTCGGCGCGCACGAGGTCGGGAAAGCGGCGGCAGCAGCCGGGGCGGTCGGACGGGCGCTCGACGGTGATCTCGGTCAGCCCGGCGCGGCCATAAGCCTGCACCGCCCGCTGCACGATCCACAGCGAGCGGGCGTCCAGCACCGGCGCGTCGTCCGCCTGCACCGCGAAGCGGATCTCGGCCACGGGCGGCGGCGCTGCGGTCAGGTCGTCGCCCGGCACCAGCGGCATCGGCCGCGGCGGGAAGCCCCACTCGAACAGCACCAGCCCGCCGCCCTCCTGCACCGGCAGCCCCGCCGACCGGCTCGCCGCGTTGCCCACCGCGTCCGGGCCGGAAGTCGTGTCGGTGTTCGGGTTCGGGTAGGTATAGGCGGTGCCGAACGCGGTGGTGTCGGCGCCGGTGGCGGGATCGTGCAGGCTGCGGCCGGGCTGCGGCACCGTGCCCGGATCCGGCAGCGGCGCGTCGTGCAGGCGCTGCGCCGGGGACGCGGGTGCGGCCTCGTGGAAGTCGTAGGCGCCGGTCGCCGGGACCGCGAGCGAGACCGATCCGACATGCTCCCCCGCCCGTGCCGTGCCGGTTGCCAGCACGGCCAGCAGCAGCACCGGACAAAGCACCGCCAGGGCGCCGGCGCGGCGCCCCATGACGGCGCCATCGGGAGGCTGGCGCGCTCGACCGGGCCGGCTCGGGGTGTGTCCGGATCTGCTTGGTACGGCGCGCTTCATCGGGTGGCGGCCGAGTTGAGGCCAGTGGCGGTGGAATGTCACGAGGCGACGGAGCGGCGGTGACCGGTTGCGCGACGCCTCGTGCCGAACGGCCCAGGGCGCGGCCGAGAGCGCCCGGCGACGCGCAACGCCTGGCCGGCGGCGCCATCCGCAACCGGATCGGGCTTCCGGTCAGGCACCTGATGCGGCTCGGGGGCGCCGTCGGCCGGGC
>CAXTOD010000265.1:0-4183 GCA_964245705.1 uncultured Acetobacteraceae bacterium | reverse complement strand
GGCGCGGCCAGCGGTACAGGCTGCCCGACACCGGCCGCGCCGCGCCCAGCACCGCGTAGGGCAGGCTGACCAGCAGCACCACGACGCAGGCCAGCGCGTAGGCGGGTGCGGCGCCCGCCCCGGTCAGCGCCACCGCGGTGCCGGTCAGCACCACCACGCCGCCGCCGATCACCTGCTTCAGCGACACGCAGAACGCCATCGGCAGGGTCAGCGTCGCGCCGAGACTGTGGTCGGCGGACCCGGGATCCGTCATGAACAGCCGTCCTCCTCAGCGCCGGACGTTATCGCCCGCGCCGAGGCAACCGGCCAGGCCGCCGGCCGGTTCAAGCCGCCGGAGCAGGACACCGGAGGACGAGCCATGGACCGGCCGACGCAACGACTAGGGTCCGGCGCGCTGGGCGGCCTCGCCGCCGGGACCGTGCTGACCGTCCTGCTGCTCGGCATCGAGCGGAGCAGCAACACGCCGTCGGACATCGTCAGGCTTGGCCGGAAGACCGCCAACGCGCTGGGCTCGCCCTACCTGCACCAGGAGTCGATGCCGGCACTCGACGAGCAGCTGCGCTACCACGGCGGCCACCTCGCGCTGTCCGCGGCGATGGGCGCCACCTATCCGGCGCTGCGGTCGCTGCCGGTGCTGCGCGGGCCTGGCGGAAGCCTGCTGTTCGGCGTGGCGTTCTACCTGCTGTTCTGGGGCCTGCTGGGCCCCCGGCTGCGCCTGACGCCGACGCCGCGGCAGGAGGGGGCCGCCACCGTCGCGCAGCGGGTCGGCCTGCACGCGCTGTTCGGCCTGGTCACCGGGCTGGTGGCGGACGCGCTGGCGCCCGCGGCGGCGCCGTCCGGGCGCTAGAACTGCGCTCCAGCAGGAACAGCGCCTGCTCGCCGAACAGGTTGGCAAGCTGGGCAGAGCGGCGCCACGGGGCGCGGTCGCCCTTGTCGTCCACCGCCATCCAGCGCCGGATCGCGTAGCCCTCCTCGGCGCACAGGGCGAAGAAGTCGCGCACCGTACAGGGATGGATGTTGGGGGTCTCGTACCAGGGCCGGCCCCACACCTCGGTCATCGGCATGCGGCCGCGCAGCAGCAGCTGCATGCGCAGGCGCCAATAGCCGAAGTTCGGGAACGACACCACGGCGTGCCGGCCGATCCGGAGCATCTGACGCAGCACCTCGCGCGGCCGCTCCACCGCCTGCAGCGTGCGCGACAGCACCACGTAATCGAACGCGCCGTCGGGATAGTGCGCGAGGTCGGTGTCGGCGTCGCCGTGCATCACCGGCAGGCCGTGCGCCACCGAGCGGGTGACCTCGCCCATGTCGAGCTCGATCCCCCGCGCGTCGCAGTTGCAGGTGCGGAACAGGTGCTCGATCAGCGAGCCGTCGCCGCTGCCGATGTCCAGCACGCGCGTGTTCGGCTCGATCATCTCCGCGATCAGCTTCTGGTCGAGGCGCATCCCGGTTCTCAGGCCAGCCCGGCATGCTCGGCGCAGCCGGACAGGAAGCCGCGCAGGGTGCGGTCGAAGTCGGGCTCGTCGAGCAGGAACGCGTCATGCCCCTTGTCGGTCTCGATCTCCACGAAGCTGACGTTGGCGGCCGCCTTGTTCAGCGCGCGCGCCACCGCCCGGCTTTGCGCGGTCGGGAACAGCCAGTCCGACGAGAACGACACCACGCAGAACCGGGTGGGCGTGCCGGCGAACGCCGCCGCGAGGTCGCCCTCGTGGTCGGCGGCGACGTCGAAATAGTCCATCGCCCGGGTGATGGTCAGGTAGGAGTTGGCGTCGAACCGGCGCACGAAGCTCGATCCCTGGTGGCGCAGGTAGCTTTCCACCTCGAACATCTCGCCGAACAGGCCGATCCCGGCCCCGTTGCCGGTCGGCGCCGCCGGGTCGGTGCGGACACGCCGGCCGAACTTGCGAGTGAGCGCTTCCTCCGACAGGTAGGTGATGTGCGCCATCATGCGCGCCACCGCGAGGCCCCGCGCCGGCACCAGCCCGTCCTGCCAGTAGCGCCCGCCATGCCAGTCCGGGTCGGCGAAGATCGCCTGCCGGCTGACCTCGTTGAAGGCGATGTTCTGCGCCGAATGGAACGAGGCGGTGGCGATCGGCACGGCGGCGAACACCCGCTCGGGGAAGGTTGCGGCCCAGGACAGAACCTGCATCCCGCCCATCGAGCCGCCCACCACCGCGAACAGCCGGCCGATCCCGAGGCGGCTCACCACCAGCGCCTGGGCGCGCACCATGTCGCGCACCGTGACCGGCGGGAAGTCGGTCCCCCAGGGCTCGCCGTTCCGTTCCGTACGCGCCGAGCGCGGGCCGGTGGAGCCCATGCAGCCGCCCAAAACGTTGATGCACACCACGAAGAAGCGGTCGGTGTCGATCGGCAGGCCGGGCCCGACCACCCGGTCCCACCAGCCGGGCTTGCCGGTGACGGGATGCACCTCGGCCACGTACTGGTCCCCGGTCAGCGCGTGGCAGACCAGGATTGCGTTGTCGGCGGCGTCGCTCAGCCGGCCATAGGTGCGGTACGCCATGGTCAGCGGCTTCAGCGTCACGCCGCATTCCAGCTCCAGGCCGTCGTCGAAGCGGACATGCTGGTGCTCGGCCGGGTGCGGCGGGTTCTGGTCCATGGGCCCGATCGGTTGCGGCTGCCGGTCCACCGGAACCGCAGGCGGCGGCACCATGCCGCAGCGGCGCCGTCCCGTCACCTCGCCGCGTCGTCAGGCCGGACCTGCACCCACGGCGATCCGGACCGCCCGGATGGCCGCCGTGGCGATCGCGCCGCTGCCCGGGCCGTCGGGATCGAACGAGGCGATCGTCATCGCGACCGGATGGGCCCGCGCGCGCAGCCGATCCAGGCAGTCGCACAGGTCCTGGGCGCTCAGCCCGCCGGGGGCCGCATACCCGTTCGCCCGACCCACCGCGGTGTCGAGGCAGTCGAGATCGAGGTGCATCATCACGCGGGCCGGCATGCTGGCACAGGCGCGGTCCAGCTCGCGCGCAAAGTCCACCGCCTGCGCGGTCGAGCCGCAAACGGCGCGTATGCCGTGCCGCTCCACCTTCTCGCGCTAGTCCGGCTCGAAGTCGCGTAGGCCGCAATACAGCAGCCGGTTGAGCCCGAGCGGCCGGAACCCCGGCACGCTGGCGGCGAGGCGGTGCCAGCACTGGCCGGCCAGCATGGCGACGCCCATGCCGTCGAAATATCCGCCGGTGGCCTCGTCCGGGGTGTTGAAGTCCGGATGGGCGTCGAACCAGACCACGCCGATGCCGGGGTCGCCGAGCCCGGCGTGGGTGCCGACGCTGGCGTTGCAGTTGCCGGCGGGCACCAGCGGGAACCGATCGGACCGGACCGCGTCGGCCACCGCGACAGGCATCCGGCGCATCACCTCGAAGCTGCGGCCGATCTCGCCCTCGTGGCTGTCGACGTCGCCGATCCCGACCAGTCCCGGCTCGGCGCCGCCGCCGCGCAGCGCGTCCAGCAGCCCGGCCGCAAGCAGGCGGTCCGGCCCCTTGCCGACCCGGTCCCCGCGCAGGCCGGCATTGAACGGGGCGACCACGACGTCCACGCCGCGCGGGGCGGGAGGGCTCAGAACTCGAGCTCCGGCCCGGTGCCGCTGCGCTTGCGCGGCGGCCCCATCAGCGCCGGCTGGAACAGCACCGCGGCGGCTAGGGTGCACAGGAGGGCCAGGGCCATCAACTTGCCCATGCTGGACAGGCCGGGCTGGCTGGACAGCCACAGCGAGCCGAACGCGGTGGCGGTGGTCAGGGAGGAGAACACGATCGCCCGGGTCAGCGCGGTTTCCAGCAGGTGGTTGGCGCCGGCGCGCCAGGCGGTGATGTAGTAGATCTTGAACGCGACGCCGACGCCCAGCAGCAGCGGCAGGGCAATGATGTTCGCGAAGTTGAGCGGCTCGCCGATCAGCGACACCAGCTCCAGCGTGACCAGCGCCGCCACCAGCAGCGGCAGCAGGGTCAGCAGCACGTCGCCCAACCGCCGCAGCGTCACCCACAGGATGACCGCGATCGACAGCACCGCGACCGCGCCCGCCTCGAGAAAGGCATGCGTCACCGTGCGCTCCGAACCCACCAGCGCCACCGGCGCGCCGCTGGCTCCCGGCGCCAGTGCCAGCACGGCGCGGGCGAAGCGGGCCATGGTCCGGGTGTCGTTGGCGTCGCCGCGCGGCACCACCTCCACC
>CAXTOD010000264.1:0-4192 GCA_964245705.1 uncultured Acetobacteraceae bacterium | reverse complement strand
GAGCCCGGCTCGGAGAAGCCCAGGCTGCACACGGCCTCGCCGGCGGCGCCGCGGTGACCAGCATCGCCGCCGGCCGCACCGATGCCGGGGTGCACGCGCAGGGCCAGGTGGTGCATCTCGACCTGCCGGACGCGGAGGGCCGGCTGACCGCCGCGCGGGTGCGCGACGCGCTCAACTTCCACATGAAGCCGCATCCGGTGGCGGTGGTGCAGGCGGCGCGGGTGCCAAACGACTGGAACGCGCGGTTCCGGGCGATCCGCCGGCGCTACCGCTACCGGATCCTGAACCGGTCGGCGCGGCCGGCGCTGGACCGCAGCCGCGTCTGGCACGTGCGCCAGCCCCTGGACGTGTCCGCCATGCGGGAAGGAGCCGCGCTCCTGCTCGGCCGGCACGACTTTTCCTCGTTCCGCGCCAGCGCCTGCCAGGCGAAAAGCCCGCTGCGCACCCTGGACCGGCTCGACGTGGTGGCCGACGGGGCGCTGGTCGAGATCCACGCCGAGGCGCGCTCCTTCCTGCACCACCAGGTGCGCAACATGGTCGGCACGCTCGGGCTGGTCGGCGACGGGCGCTGGCGGCCCAAACAGGTGGCGGACGCCCTGGCCGAGCGGGACCGGTCCGCCGCCGGCCCCACCGCGCCGCCGGACGGGCTGTGCCTGATGGCGGTGGGCTATCCCGAGGACCCGTTCACGGCCCCGGATGCGCCGCCGACGCCGGAGCCGGCGCCGGGTCGGGCTGGACCATGACCTCCATCAGCAGCGGCTGCAGCCCCGCCGCCAGCAGGGAGGACCCGGCGGTCAGCGCCAGCACCGTCAGCACCGCCTTGAACCGGCCGATCGCCAGGCCCTTCCACGCCATGAACCATTGCAGCCACAGGAAGTAGGCGGCCAGCAGCAGCATCGCGGCACGGCCGGCGGCGTCGTGGCCGAGGCCCATCTGCAGCAGCACGGACGCCAGCAGCATGGCCGGCAGGTAGACCGGCAGCAGCAGCCAGACGCTCCAGGCGGAGGCGGTGGCATAGCGCTGCCAGCGGTCGGCGCGGTGCCACAACCGCGCCAGCAGGTGCGACAGCACCGGCGGCAGCAGCAGCGTGCAGAACAGCAGCAGCAGCAGGCACGCGGCGGCGACGCTCGGACGCTGCGACAGCAGCAGCGCCGACAGCACCAGCAGGAACGCGATCGGCGGCGTCAGGGAGGCCAGAAAGGCGTCGCGGCCGCCCTCGAAACAGGCAAACCCTTCCGAGCGGCCGGTGCCGAGCAGGAACAGGCCGTACACCACCTGCCTGATGGCGCCCGGCCGGCGCGGCAGCGGGGCGCGGAGCTTCGGGCGCCCGGGCTTGTTGCCGCTCATGGCGGTGCCGCCGCGTCGGCGGGCAGCAGCAGCCGGTCGAGCAGGTCGCCATAGATCTCCGACAACAGGGCGAGGTCGGACACCGGCACGTTCTCGTCGACCTTGTGCATGCTCTGGCCCACCAGGCCGAACTCCGCCACCGCGCAGTAGCGCGCGATGAAGCGCGCGTCGGAGGTGCCGCCGAGGGTGTCGAACGACGCCTCGCTGCCGGTATGCGTCCGGATCGCCGCCTGCAGCGCCGCGACCTCCGGGCCCGGCTCGAACCGGAACGCTTCGCCGCCGACATGAATGTCGAGCACCGCGTCGGGCGCGTGGCGGGCGCAGGCGGCGCGGAGCAGGCCGGACAGCGACTCGCCGGTGTGGCGATCGTTGAAGCGGACGTTGAAGCGCGCCTCGGCCCGGGCCGGGATCACGTTGCTGGCCGGGTTGCCGACGTCGATGCTGGTCACCTGCAGGCTCGACGGCTCGAAGAACGGCGTGCCCGCGTCGAGCGGCGTCGTTGTCAGCTCCGCCAGCAGCGCCAGCAGCCGGTGCACCGGGTTGTCGGCGCGGCGCGGATAGGCGACGTGCCCCTGCACGCCACGCACCACGAGATGCGCGTTCAGGGTGCCGCGACGGCCGATCTTGATCGACTGGCCCAGCCGCTCCGGGTTGGTCGGCTCGCCGACCAGGCAGAAGTCGGGCACGTGGCCGTGCGCCGCCATCCAGTCCAGCACCCGCCGCGTGCCGTGCAGCGCCGGACCCTCCTCGTCGCCGGTGACCAGCAGGCTGATCGACCCCTTGGGGCGCGCTCCCGGACGGGCCAGGCGCCGCTCCACCGCGTGCACGAAGGCGGCGATCCCGCCCTTCATGTCGCAGGCGCCGCGCCCGTACAGCACGCCGTCCACCACCGCGCCGGCGAACGGCGGCACCCGCCAGCCGGCATCGCCCGGCGGCACCACGTCGGTATGCCCGGCGAAGCACAGGTGCGGCGCCTCGCTGCCGAGCCGGGCGAACAGGTTGGGGGTGCGCCCGGCGCCCTCGCCGAACGGCAGGGAGAACACGGCGAAGCCCAGCCGGCGCAGCGCGTCCGCCAGCACCGCCTGCGCCCCGTCATCGGCCGGGGTGACGGACGGACAGCGGATCAGCGCCTGGGCCAGCGGCAGCGGCCCCGACGAGGGTTGTGGCGCGCTCAATCGCGCAACAGCTCGTTGATCGCGGTCTTGGCGCGTGTGCGCGCGTCGACCCGCTTCACGATCACGGCGCAGGCCAGCGACGGCAGCGCGCGCCCGTCTTCCGCGGGCGTTGCCGGCGGCATCGTGCCCGGCACCACCACCGAATAGGCCGGCACCCGCCCCCTGCACACTTCCCCGGTGGCGCGGTCGACGATCCGGGTCGAGGCGCCGAGGAACACGCCCATCGACAGCACGCTGCCCCGCTCCACGATCACTCCTTCCGCCACCTCCGAGCGGGCGCCGATGAAGCAGTCGTCCTCGATGATCACGGGTGCGGCCTGCAGCGGCTCCAGCACTCCGCCGATCCCGGCCCCGCCGCTGACGTGGCAGTTGCGGCCGATCTGGGCGCAGGATCCCACCGTGGCCCAGGTGTCGATCATGCTGCCCGGACCGATCCAGGCGCCGACGTTGACGAAGCACGGCATCAGCACCACGCCGGGCGCCACAAAGGCGGAGCGGCGCACCACCGCGCCCGGGACCGCGCGGAACCCGACGGCGGCGAAGCGCGCCTCGTCCCAGCCGGCGAACTTCACCGGCACCTTGTCGAATGCCGGCCCGCCCAGCCCCGGCACGGATACGCTGTCGTTGAGGCGGAACGACAGCAGCACCGCCTTCTTCAGCCACTCGTGCACGACCCAGTCGCCGGGCGGCGCGTCCGGACCGGATGGCGCCGCCACCCGCAGCGTGCCGTCGTCGAGCGCTGCCAGCACCCGCTCGACGTCGTCCCGGTCGGCGCCGGCCGTGGCGGGCGACAACGCGTCGCGCCGCTCCCACAGGGCCTCGATCCGTCGGCGCAGGGTGTCATGGGTCATGGACGGGTCCGGCTGATGGCGATCTCCCGCGTGATGCCGGATAGCATCGGCCCAGGACAAGGGACGGAGGACGGCGCGGACCATGCTCAGCCGGCCGGTCGCTGTCAACGCGACGTGATCGCTCCGCCGCCGCGACGTGTCATAGTCGTTTACCACCAGTTCAGCTTTCGGGACGAGAGTCAGGCTCGAGATGAAACGCGATCCATGGCCATGACCGGACCCAGCACTTCCCCGCCTCCCCCCGGTCCGGAGGCGGCGGGCTTCGCCGCCGCCCTGATCGACAGCCGGGCGCGCTGGCGCGACCTCGCGCTGATCGCGTCGGACCTGACCTTCGAGACCGACCGCACCGGCGCCTTCGTGCTGCTCGGCCCGGAGGAAGCGTTCGGCTGGAGCACCCGCACCCTGTTCGGCGTGGCGGCGGAAACGCTGCTGGTCCGTCCGGACACGGCGTCCGGCTTCAACCCGTTCCTGCCCGAGATGCCGATACGGCGGCACCGCGCCTGGCTGCGCCGGCCGGACGGGGAGGCGGTCAGCATCCTGATCTCGTCCGCCCCGCTGCACGCGCCGGACGGCAGTCTGTCCGGCGCCCGCGGCACGGTCCAGGACAACACCGAGCAGGACCGGCAGGAGGAGCGGCTGGTCGAATCCCTGCTGCAGCACCGGACGGTGAGCGAGATCAGCCGGCGCATGCGCCGCGCCGTGCTGCCGGACATGGTGATCAAGATCGGCCTGGACGAGCTGCTGGACGCGACCGGCGCCAGCGGCGCGCTCGTGGTCGCCTGCGAGGCCGCCCCCCCGGCGCCGGCTGCCGCCCCGGCA
>CAXTOD010000263.1:0-4247 GCA_964245705.1 uncultured Acetobacteraceae bacterium | reverse complement strand
CTCACCGGCGGCGCCACCGCCGGCGCGCTGATCTTCACCGGCGGCAACAGCAGCGTCACCGGCGGCAGCGCCGGCGCCGACACGGTCGTGGGCGGCAGCGGCAGCCTGAGCATCGACATGCACGGCGACGCCCTGTTCGCGGGCAGCGGCGACACCACCGTGCGCGCAAGCGGCACCGGCGCGGATTCGATCATCGGCGGCAGCGGCACGCTGAGCGTCACCGGCCACGGCGGCAACATGATCGTCGTCGGCGGCAGCGGCGCCTCGAGCATCGACACCGGCGACGGCGCCGACCTGGTGTTCACCGGCGCCGGCAGCATGCGCCTGCATACCGGCGCCGGACCCGCCCAGGTGGTGCTGGGCAGCGGTGCCGCAACCATTTCCGAGAGCAGCGGCGCCGTCACGTACGATCTCGTCAAGGGCGGCGCGGGCGGCAGCGCGGTCATTGACGGCTTCCGGCCCGGCATCGACCGGATCGCGCTGTTCGGCTACGGCCAGGAGCCGCCGCAACTACAGTCGACCAGCTACGCCGGCGCCCCGAGCCAGACGCTGCTCGGGCTGTCGGACGGCAGCAGGATCACTCTGTTGGGCGTTGCGACCGCGGGAGAGCTGCTGCGCGGTTGAGCGGGGACATAGCTTCAGGGGAAGAGGCCAGGGCGCTGCCCTGGACCCGCTGGGGCCGAAGGCCCCAGACCCCGGCTTCTTGAGGCGGCGCGGGCATGTGCTCCGCCGGACGTCCCAGCGCCAGGCTCAGCACCACGCGCAGGCCGGGTTCGCCGTCCTCGAGCAGCAGGGTGCCGCCGTGCAGGTGCGCCACCGCCTGCACCAGCGACAGGCCGAGCCCGGAGCCGGGGGTGCTGCGCGCGGACTCCGCGCGGAAGAAGCGCTCGGAGGCGCGCAGCCGGTCGCCGGGCGCCATGCCGATGCCCCGGTCCGACACCTCCAGCCGCACGTGCCGCTCGACCTTCAGCGCGCGCAGCACGATCCTGCCGCCGGGCGAGGAGAACTTGATCGCGTTGTCGAGCAGGTTCGCCACCGCCTGCTGGATCAGCGACCGGTCGCCCCAGATCCGCAGGTCCGGGGCGCCGGATCGCGTCTCCTCCGGAAGCGCCAGCTCCAGGCGCAGCTGGCGCTCCTCGGCCAGCGCCGCGTAGAGCTCGACGATGTCGGTGAGCAGCGCGCCGAGCTCGATCTCGGCGAAGGCCGAGCGACGCGAGCCGGCCTCGATCTCGGAGATGCGCAGCAGCGCCTCGAACAGGCCGGTGATGTCGTCCAGGTCGCTGACCGCGCGCCAGGCGGCGGCGCGCAGCTCCTCGGTGCCGCAGGCATGGGTCGCCGCGTCCTCGAGACGGCTGCGGGCGCGGGTGATCGGCGTGCGCAGGTCGTGCGCGATCGCGTTGCTGACGTGCTTCACCCCGTCCATCAGCCGCGCGATGCGGTCCAGCATGGCGTTGATGGTCTGCGCCACGCGGTCGAACTCGTCGCCGCTGCCCGAGCGCGGCACCCGCCGGGTCAGGTCGCCGGCGGCGATCGCCGAGGTGGTGCGCGCGACGTCGCGCACCATGCGCCGGAACAGCCCGCGCAGCACGAAGCCGCCGCTGGCACCCAGCACCGCGACCATCACCAGCGTCCACAGCATGGTGTCGGTGAGCAGGCGCTTGAGCACCATCCGCGCCCGCACGTCGCGCCCGACCAGCAGCCGGAAGCCGCCCGGCAGCGCGAAGGCGTGCACCTCGGCCAGCCCCTTGCTGCCGGCGCGCGCGATCGGCAGCTGGTACCAGGCATCGGTGCGGCCGACGTCGGCCGGCCAGGAGCGCAGGTTGCCGGCGACCCGTGCGCTGGACGGGTCCACCATCAGGTAGATCGCGTCGTCGTCGACATTCTGCTGCAGCCGGTCCTGTATGGTCAGCGCCAGCGCCGGCAGGCCGCCTTCCTCCCAGCGTTCCGACAGCGCCTGCGCGTCGGACTTGATCGCCGCCTCGACCTGGCGCTCCAGCAGGCCGATCGTCGCCCACCAGATGAAGCACAGGAAGATGGTGGCGCTGATCGCGAACAGCGCCGCGTGCACCGCCGCCAGCCTGAGGCTCGCGGAACGCAGGGCGCGCCCCCGTGTCATTCCGGCCGCAGCATGTATCCGGCGTTGCGCACGGTTTGGATCAGCGCGGTCGGGAACGGCTTGTCGATCTTGTGGCGCAGCCGCGAGACGTGCACGTCGATCACGTTGGTCTGCGGATCGAAATGATAGTCCCACACCCCCTCCAGCAGCATGGTGCGGGTCACCACCTGGCCGGCGTGGCGCATCAGGTATTCGAGCAGCCGGAACTCGCGCGGCTGCAGGTCGATCTTCTGCCCCGCGCGTCGCACCGCGCGCGACAGCAGGTCCATCTCGAGGTCCGACACCACGAGCTTGGTCAGCGGGCCGCCCTCGCCGCGGCCGCGCCGGTATAGCGCCTCCACCCGCGCCAGCAGCTCGGAGAAGGCGAACGGCTTGGTCAGGTAGTCGTCGCCGCCGGCCTTCAGCCCCGCGACCCGCTCGTCGACCTGGGCCAGCGCCGAGAGCAGCAGCACCGGGGTCGCGTTGTTCTGCGCGCGCAGGGTCTCGAGCAGGCGAAGCCCGTCGATGCCGCCCGGCAGCATGCGGTCCAGGATGATGCAGTCGAAGCCCTCGCTGACCGCGAAGAACAGCCCGTCCTTGCCGTTATCGACCTGCTCGACGACGTGGCCGGCCTCCTTCAGGCCCTTGGCGACGAAACCGCGGACGGTGGGATCATCCTCGACCAGCAGGATACGCACTGCACCGACCTTTCAACCTCGCGGCCATCTGCGGCCCAGGGGGGAACGTCATCCGGCATCCTCCGCCGGACGCTTTCCGACCACGACCGGCACCTCGATGGCGGCACCGTGGCGATGCACCAGCAGGCGGATCGAGCTGCCCGGCGCGGCGGCGGCGACGGCGCGGATCAGGCTGCGCGCGTTGTCGATCTTGTCGCCGTTGACGGAGTCCACCTCGTCCCCGGCGCGCAGACCGGCGCGCATCGCCGGCCCGGTGTGGTCGATGGCGACGATCGCGACCCCCGGATTCGGATCCGGCTGGTCCTCCAGCGTCACCCCGAGCCAGCCGCGGTCGATATGACCCTTCTGGCGCAGCTGCGCCACGATCGGGGCGACGATCTCCGACGGGATGCCGAAGCCGATGCCCACCGATCCGCCGGTCGGCGAGACGATGGCGGTGTTCAGCGCCACCACCTCGCCACGCATGTTGAAGGACGGGCCGCCGGAGTTGCCCGGGTTGATCGGGGCGTCGAGCTGCAGGAAGTCGTCGAACGGGCCCGCGCCGATGTCGCGCGCACGCGCCGAGACGATGCCCGCCGTCACCGACGAGCCGAGCCCGAACGGGTTGCCGGCCGCCAGGATCCAGTCGCCGACCTCGACCTTGCGGCTGTCCCCCCAGGCCACGTAGGCGAGCGGCCGGGACGGCTTGACCGCGATCACCGCGATGTCGGTGAGCTCGTCGACTCCGAGCACCCTGGCGGCGAGCTCGGTGCCGTCGGAGAACGAGACCGTGATCTTGTCCGCACTGCCGACCACGTGGTTGTTGGTCACGATCACGCCGCCGGGGTCGATGACGAAGCCGGACCCCGCGCCCAGCATCTGCTCGCGCCGCCTGCGCATGCGGTCGCGGAACTGCTTCTCGAACGGCGGGCCGCGCAGCGCCGGCGGTACCTTGACCCGGGCGGCGGCGCTGTCGTCCTCGACATCCTGGATGACGGCGATGTTGACCACCGTCGGCACCACCTTGCGCACCAGCGGCGCGAAGCTCAGCGGACCCAGCTGCACCGCGTCGGCGCGCACCGCCGCCGGCACCGTGGGCAGGGTCGCGACCATATCGTCCGGATCCGAGCGCCACGCAGCACCCGACGCCGCGCCGTGCGCCAGGACCACGGCGCAGCACGCCGCCAGCACGACCGACCAGGGCATGCCGCTCGCGCGCCGCATCACGCGGATGCTCCATACAGGCTGGCCCTCATCGCGCCATGCTAGAGCAGCGGCGGGTCCGTGGATATCGCTTTGCGCGAGCATGCGGCTGATAAGACAGTCCTTTCTCACGGCGGCGGCTCGTCCGGGCGCTCCGGCCAGTCATGCTTGGGATAGCGCCCGCGCAGGTCGCGCCGGGTCTCACTCCAAGCACCGCGCCAGAAGCCGGCCAGGTCGCCGGTGATGGCGACCGGCCGCCATCACCGGCGACC
>CAXTOD010000262.1:0-4252 GCA_964245705.1 uncultured Acetobacteraceae bacterium | reverse complement strand
GGCGAGGATCGCGGCGTTGACCGCGCCGGCGCGCCCGATCGCGAGCGTGCCGACCGGCACCCCCGCCGGCATCTGCACGATCGAGAGCAGGCTGTCGATGCCGCGCAGCGCGTGGCCCTCGATCGGCACGCCGAGCACCGGTAGGCTGGTCCAGGCCGCGCACATGCCGGGCAGGTGGGCGGCCCCGCCGGCGGCGGCGATGATCACCCGTAGGCCGCGTGGCCGGGCGGCGGTCGCGTAGTCGACCAGCCGCTCGGGCGTGCGGTGCGCCGAGACGATGCGCGCCTCGAAGCTGATCTGCAGCGTCTCCAGCATGGTGGCGGCGTGCGACAACGTCTCCCAGTCGGACTGGCTGCCCATGATCAGGCCGACGCGCGGCACCGCCTCCTGCTCCAGCGGCCGCGCGTCATCGGCCTGCGAATAGGGCCTGGTTTCGCTCGGACGGCCGGGCGCGTCCGCCGCGGGCGTCCCGGGTTCCAGGGCCGGCGGCTGGTCGGAGGCCTGGGTCGGCTGTGCCATGTCGGGGCGTTCCTGATTCAGGCGATGCTGTCCGGGATCAGCCGGCTCTCCAGCCAGGCGATCTCGTCCTTGAGCATCAGCTTGCGCTTCTTGAGGCGCTGCAGCTGCAGCTGGTCGATCGGCTGCGCCACCAGCCTGCCGATCACCGTGTCGAGGTCGCGGTGCTCGCTGCGCAGTTCGTGCAGCTGGCGCAGCAGGGTGTCGGAATCCGTCAGCATGGGGCATCGCATAGCATGGGCGCGCAACTTCTCCATCGGCTGTTCGCGTTATCGGTGCACCGGCGCGTGCCTGCCGCGGGGGTGGCGGGTCACGGCAATTTCGCGTGACAGCTGCGGCCTCCGGGGAGCTATCGTCGGCGCGTCAACCCAGCATGCGGAGCAACCATGAGTCAGCAAGCACGGATCGAAAGCCTCAAGATTCGTCACGCCAGCCTTGATTCACGCATCCTGGAAGAGGATCACCGGCCACAGCCCGATCAGGACGCCCTCAACCGGCTCAAGCTGGAGAAGCTCCGGGTCAAGCAGGAGATGGAGCGGCTGCAGCATCGCGACTGAGCGAGGCCGGCGGAGGCTCGCCTCAGGCGGCCTCCTCGTCCTCCGCCGGCGGCGGCGGCGCAGGCACGTGGTGCCCCTCGCGCAGCAGCCGCTCGTTGGCGGCGTGGACGACCGCGTTGAGGTCGGTCTGGCTGCACAGGCCGAGGATGACCGGATCGCGCGGCTTGATGTTGGCGCTGTTCCAGTGATGACGGTCGCGCACCTTGGCGATGGTGTCCTTGGTGGTGCCGAGCAGCTTGATCACCTGCATCTCCGAGAGCTGCGGGTAGTTGCGCAGCACGAAGGCGATGGCGTCCGGGCGGTCGTTGCGCTTGGCGACCGGCGTGTAGCGCGCGCCGCGCGAGCGCCGCGTCACCGGGTTGTTTGCCGGCAGCATGGCCAGCCGCAACGCCGGATCGGCCTCGCAACGGGTGATCTCCGCCTGCGTGACCTGATGATTCGCCACCGGATCGTAACCGACGATGCCCTGAGCCACCTCGCCGTCGGCGATCGCCTGGATCTCGAGCGGATGCATGCCGCAGAACTCGGCGATCTGGGTGAAGGTGAGGGCCGTCTTCTCGATGAGCCAGACGGCGGTGGCCTTGGGCATCAGCGGCATCGTCATAATCGGATCCTAACGGTCTGAACGACGCACCCAGGCGGCGTCTGTGACCTCGGGTCCTGCATGCCTACCGGTGCGCGATGTGTGGCGTCGATATGGCGGGGCATCCCGCCGGTGGTCAAGTCATGTTTGCGCGCCCCAGATGCGTGCGGAGACCGGTCTCCCGGCCCCCGCGTCGCATCGGGCAGAACGGCCCCGAGGGGCCGGGTCGAGGTCAGGCCGCCGGTGTCAGGCTGCCTGGACGTCGCCCTCGATCTGCTTGTCGTTGGCCGCACCCTGCAGCGACGCCTGGGGCGCCGTGCCGATGGTGATGCGGCGCGGCTTCAGGGCCTCGGGCACGACGCGCTTGAGGCTGACATGCAGCAGCCCGTGCTGCAGCTCCGCACCCTCCACCACGATGTGGTCGGCCAGCGCGAAGCGGCGCTCGAACGCCCTCGCGGCGATACCGCGATGCAGCAGCTCGCGCTTCGGCTCGGCGCCGACGCGGCCGGTCACCAGCAGGGTGTTGTCCTGCGCGGTGAGCTCGATGTCGTCGGGACCGAAACCGGCCACGGCCATCGTCAGCACGTAGCTGTCGTCGCCGACCTTCTCGATGTTGTAGGGGGGATAGGAGGTGGTGTTCGCCGCCTGGGCTGCCGTATCGACGAGACGGGCGAGGCGGTCGAAACCGATGGTGCTGCGGAACAGCGGGGTGAAATCGTAGGTCATGAGAAAAACCTCCTCGGGAGCAAGGTTCTGGTTGAGGAACCGCCGCGCTGGCCGGTTCCGTTCTGCTGGTCTGCGGGAACCCCGATCGGGCATTCCCACGCCTTGGGAAATGGAAAGCGCCGCCCCCTTCATCAAGGAGCGGAGCGGGGGAGGTGCCGATTTTTTTGGCCGCACACGGCGGCCGGACCGGTTCAGCCCTTGCGCATGCCGATCCCTGCGAACTTCTTGTTGAACTTGGCGACCTGACCGCCGGTGTCGAGCATGCGCTGCACCCCGGTCCAGGCCGGGTGCGACTTCGGATCGACGTCGAGCCGCAGCGTGTCGCCGGGCTTGCCGAAGCAGGACCGCGTGGTGAAGTGCGAGCCGTCGGTCATGACGACGTTGATCTCGTGATACTCGGGGTGGATGCCGGACTTCATCGCCTGTCGCCTTCCTGGTGCCGTCGCCGATGCCGACCGGCGTCGCCGGGCGCGTATAGACGTTTGCGCCCGCGGGTTCAACCGCCGGCCCGGGTCGGCCAGGACGCCGCGGTGCGGCTGCGCTATCAGGGACGCGTGCTCGATTCGGCGAAGCACAAGGAGGTCTCCTGAACATCCTCTCGGTGCAGTCCTGGGTGAGCTACGGCCATGTCGGCAACGCCGCGGCGATGTTCCCGCTGCAGCGCCTCGGCGTCGAGGTGTGGGCGGTGCACACGGTGCAGTTCTCCAACCACACCGGATACGGCGCCTGGACCGGCCAGGTGTTCGGCGGCGAGGCGGTGCGCGAGCTGGTGCGCGGCCTCGCCGCGCGCGGCGCGCTGGCCCGCGCCGATGCCGTGCTGTCCGGCTATCTCGGCGACCAGGAGGTCGGACACGCGATCCTCGATGCCGTGGCCGAAGCGAGGGCGAGCAATCCGGCCCTGCTGTACTGCTGCGACCCGGTGATGGGCGACACCGGACGCGGCCTGTTCGTGCGTCCCGGCATCCCTGCGATGCTGTCCGGCCGGAGCGTGCCCGCCGCCGACATCCTGACCCCGAACCAGTTCGAGCTGGAGCAGCTCACCGGCGCCCCCTGCGACAGCCGGCGCAGCCTGCTGCGGGCGGTGCGCCGGCTGCGGGCGAGGATGCGGCCGCAGGGGCCGCGCATCGTGCTGGTCACCAGCGTGCGGGTGCGGGAGACCGGGGAGGGGACGATCGAGCTGTTGGCCGCGGGGCCGCAGGGCGCCTTCCTGCTGCGCACGCCGGCGCTGGCGCTGTCGCCGAACGGCGCCGGCGACCTGATCGCGGCGCTGTTCCTGTTCCACATCCTCGACGGGCGCGACCTACCCGCGGCACTCGAAGCCGCCGCCAGCGCCACCTGGGGCGTGCTCGCCCACACCCTCGCGGCCGGCGCGCGCGAGCTCTGCCTGGTGGCGGCGCAGCGGGAGCTGGTGTCGCCGAGCCGCCGCTTCGACGCCTGTCGGTTAACGATGCCTGCTGGCGAAGACCGCGATTAATCGAAAATTAACGCTTGGGGGGCTACCAGTCGCGGGCACCGGAACTTCCAGCGATAGGGCTCTCCATGAGCGATACGTCCACCAGCGTCGCCGCCATCCTCGACAGCCTGGGCATCACGACCTTCGCCGGCGACATCGTGCTGGGCGGCGTGCGGCCGTTCTCGACCTCGGTCGACGTCCCGGTGGCGCTGCAGAACCTGATGGTGATCGATACCGGCGCCACCAGCCAGACCACCGCCACCGCCACGCTGCAGACCACGAACACCGCGCTGACCATCACCGGCGGCACCCGGGGCAGCGTCAGCACGTCCGACGGCGGCAGGACCATCACGTTTATGGGCACGCTGGACCAGATCAACGCCGACAATTTCAGCAAGCTGGAAGTGGCCTGGAAGT
>CAXTOD010000261.1:3905-4278 GCA_964245705.1 uncultured Acetobacteraceae bacterium | reverse complement strand
GACCCGAGACGATTATCGGGCGGATGGACAATTCCCGGTTTGCGGATCGACGGGCAGCAAAACATCGCGTTATCATTGTCGTAGAGATCATCCAGATCCGGCTGCGGTGCGTAGACACCCAAGGCAAGAGGAAGTGTCCGATGTTGGGGTCCACGATGTCCGAGCGCGCGCTGCGCCTGGCCTGGCGCCAGGCCGACCTTGAGGTGGCGCGTAGCATGGCCGCGCTCTGCTACGGCAGGGCGGCGGGAGCGGGCGACGCCGCGCAGCTGTCGCAGACCGCCGTCACGGCGAAGCGGCAGCGCCGGGAACTGGCGGACCGGCTGGAGGAGTGTTCCAGGCTCTGGGTGGTCCCGGTGCCCGCCGATGCCGACGT
>CAXTOD010000261.1:0-3895 GCA_964245705.1 uncultured Acetobacteraceae bacterium | reverse complement strand
GGTGGCCTGCGCGGCACGGCTAGCGGGGCTCCGCGATCCGGCCCGTCGCGCCCGGCGCTCAGCCGGGCGTGGCCGCCGAGCCGGCCAGCAGGCCGCCATCGACCGTGAGCTCGGCGCCGGTGATGTAGGTCGCCTCGTCGGATCCGAGCAGGACCGCGACCGCCGCGACCTCCTCCGGCAGCCCGAAGCGGCGCAGCGGCGTGTCGGCGACCAGGGCCGCCATGCGCTCGGCACGGTCGGGCCCCTGCCCCAGCATCGGCTCCCAGATCGGCGTCAGGATGGCGCCGGGATGGATGGAGTTGCAGCGGATGGCGAGGCGCTGCTGCGCGCACCAGAGTGCCACGGTCTTGGTGTGGTTGCGGATCGCCGCCTTGGACGAGGCATAGGCCGCCGCGGCCGGGATGCCGACCAGGCCCGAGCGCGACGACATGTTGATGATCGCGCCGGTGCCGGTGGGGCGCATCGCCCTGATCGCGTGCTTGCAGCCGAGGAACACTCCGTCGAGGTTGGTGCGGTGCACCGCCTGCCAGTCCTCCAGCGACGCGTGTTCCGGGTCGTGGACGGCAGCGGTCTCGAAGCCGGTGATCGCGGCGTTGTTGACCAGGATGTCGAGCCGGCCGTTGCGCACGAGCAGGCCGTGCATGACCGCGTCCCACGCGGCCTCGTCGCGCACGTCGAGCACCGCGGACGACGCCATGGGGCCGAGGGGCGCCGCAGCCGCCGCCACCGCGTCGGCCTGGAGGTCGGTGAGAAGCACCGACGCGCCTTCGGCCACGTAGGCCCGGGCAATGGCGACGCCGATGCCGCGCGCGGCCCCGGTCACGAGGGCGACCTTGCCGCGCAGCCTGTCAGCCATCATCGGGGATCCTGGCGGGACGAACGCCGTCCGACCGGCGGGCGGCGGGATGGCGTGCCGCCGTGGTTCGGCTCATCCGGACAGGCCGGCGCAGAAGCGGGCGATGCGGGCGCAGGCTTCGGACAGCGACTCGTCGCTCGAGGCGACGCTGAGGCGGACGAACGGGCTCATGCCGAAGGCGCTGCCGGCGACGGTGGCGACGTGCTGTTCCTCCAGCAGGGCGAGGGCGAAGTCGTCGTCGCTGTCGATCGGGCGTCCGCCGGCGCTGGTCCGGTTCAGGCAGCCGGCGATGCCGGGGTAGGCGTAGAACGCGCCGTCCGGCACCGCGCAGCTCAGCCGGGGGATCGCCCGCAGCGCCGACACCACCAGGTCGCGGCGGCGGCGATAGGTGTCGCGCATGGCCGACACGCCGTCCTGCGGGCCGGACAGGGCGGCGACCGCGGCGGCCTGGGAGATCGACGAGGCGCCGGAGGTGGAATGGCTCTGGATCGTCGACATCGCCTCGATCAGGGGGGCCGGGCCGCCGGCAAAGCCGATGCGCCAGCCGGTCATCGCATAGCTCTTGGACACGCCGGACAGGGTGAGCACGCGGTCGCGCAGGCCCGGTGCCGCGCGGGCCAGCGACACGTGCGGCGCGTCGTCGAACACGAGGTGCTCGTAGATGTCGTCGCACAGGATCCAGACCTGCGGGTGGCGCTCCAGCACCTCGGCCAGGGCCAGCAGGTCGGGCAGCGGACAGGTCGCGCCGGTGGGGTTGTTGGGGAAGTTCAGGATCACCCAGCGGGTGCGCGGGCCGATCGCGGCGTCCAGCGCCTCGGGGCGCAGGCGGAACCGGTCGGATTCCAAACAGGGCGCGAACACCGGCACGCCGCCGAGCAGCTCGACGATCAGCGGGTAGCTCGCCCAGTACGGGGATGGGATCACCACCTCGTCGCCGGGGTCGAGCGTCGCCATCAGCGCGTTGAACAGGACCTGCTTGCCGCCGTTGGCGACGATCACCTCGTTCGCCGCGAACTCCAGTCCGTTCTCGCGCCTGAACTTGTCGCGCACCGCCTGCTTCAGCGCGGCGGTGCCGTCGGTCGGCGGGTACTTGGTGTCGCCGGCGAGGGCGGCGCGGTGCGCGCCGTCCACCGCGTGCGCGGGCGTGGCGAAGTCGGGCTCGCCCAGCGCCAGCGAGATCACGTCGTGGCCGGCGGCACGCAGGGCGCGGGCGCGTACCGCCATCGCGACCGTGGCCGGCGCGGAC
The DNA here is from genome assembly GCA_964245705.1 of uncultured Acetobacteraceae bacterium. Taxonomy (GTDB): domain Bacteria; phylum Pseudomonadota; class Alphaproteobacteria; order Acetobacterales; family Acetobacteraceae; genus Lichenicola. The sequence continues at coordinate 1,793 of CAXTOD010000261.1, read as the reverse complement.
AGGCCGGACAGCCGCCGGGCCAGGGAGGGCATGGTGGTGCCGCCGCCGCTCAGGTCAGGCCGGCGCAGAAGCGCTGGATGCGCAAACAGGCCTCGCGCAGGCTGTCGGTGTCGGTGGCGTAGGACACGCGGAAATGGCCGGGGAACATGAACGCGCTGCCGTGCACCGCGGCCACGCCCTGCTCTTCCAGCAGCGCGATCACGAACGCCTCGTCGCCGGTGATCAGGGTGCCGCCGGCGGTGGTGCGGCCGATGCAGCCCTGGCAGGAGGGGTAGACGTAGAACGCGCCCTCGGGCTTGTGGCAGGACAGGCCGTGCGCCTGGTTGAGCATCTCCACCACCAGGTCGCGCCGGGCCTGGTAGGTGGACACCATGCCGGCGATGAAGTCCTGCGGGCCGGACAGCGCTTCCAGCGCGGCGGCCTGGCTGACCGAGGACGGGTTGGAGGTGGACTGGCTTTGCAGCTTGTCCATCGCCTTGATCAGGGAAAGCGGCGCGCCGGCGAAGCCGATGCGCCAGCCGGTCATGGCGTAGGCCTTGGAGCAGCCGTTCATGGTGACGGTGCGGTCGCGCAGCCTGGGCTCGACCTGCACGATCGTCGCCGGGCGGAAGTCGTCGTAGACCAGCTTGTCGTAGATGTCGTCGGTGAAGATCCAGACGTCCGGGTGGCGCAGCAGCACGTCGCAGATGGCGCGCAGCTCGGCGGCGGAATAGGCGGCGCCGGTCGGGTTGTTGGGCGAGTTCAGGAAGAACCACTTGGTGCGCGGGGTGATCGCGGCTTCGAGGTCCTCCGGCCGCAGCTTGAAGCCGGCGTTCGGGCCGCACGGCACGATCACCGGGGTGCCGTCGGCCAGGGCCACGATGTCGGGGTAGGACACCCAGCAGGGCGACGGGATGATCGCCTCGTCGCCGGCGTCGAGGGTGGCGACCATGGCGTTGAAGATCACCTGCTTGCCGCCGGTGGAGACGATGATCTCGTCCGGGGTGTAGTCGAGCCCGGAGTCGAGGCGGAAGCGCTCGGCGACCGCGCGCTTCAGCGCCGGGGTGCCGGACACGTCGGTGTACTTGGTCTCCCCGGCCTCGATGGCGCGGATCGCGGCCTGCTTGACGTTCTCCGGGGTGTCGAAGTCGGGCTCGCCGGCGGACAGGCTGATCACGTCGCGCCCCGCCGCCTTGAGCGCCCGCGCCTTGGACGAGATCGCGATGGTCTGGCTGGGGCTGATCTTGTTCAGGCGGGCGGCGATGAGGTCCATGGGTCCTGCCGGCAGAGTCGGGAACGGGGTGCAGGCTAGTGCCAGTCGCGCCGGGACGGAACCGCGGGCACGTCGGGGCTGCGTCCCGCCGGGAGGTTCAGTCGAGGGCGAACAGGTTGCATCCCCAGCCGGGCAGGTCGAGGAACAGGCCGTCGCGCCTGATCTCGCCGCGGTCGCGCTCGTAGCGCTCGTCGCCCAGGCGGTCGGACAGGCGCACGGGCCCCTCGCCCAGGTCGACGCGGAGCCGGCACTGGCCGCGGTCGGGGCCGTAGTTCGCGGCCAGGAGGACGCGCGGGCGGTCCGCGTCGTGCCATACGGCGGCGACGAAGGCGGCGTGGCTGGGGTTGCCGTCCCAGGCGGCTTCGGGGAGCAGGGCCTGGTAGCGGCCGCAGCGCAGGGGCGGCTGGTCGAGGGCTGCGAGCAGCGCGCGGTAGAAAGCCTGCACGAGGGGGTCGACCGGCTCGGCGGGACCGCGGTCGAGGTGGATCGGGATGTGCACGCGGAAGCCCTCGAGCTGGCCCATGTGCAGGAAGCGCAGGCC
>CAXTOD010000260.1:0-4279 GCA_964245705.1 uncultured Acetobacteraceae bacterium | reverse complement strand
GGCCGGCCAGGCCCAGGATCTCACCGTGGCGCAGGCTGAAGCCGAGGCCGGCCAGCGGCGCCTGGGCCGCCAGGGTGCGGCCGATCATCTGCCGCACCAGCGCGCCGGGATCGGTGTCCGCGGTGCACGCGGTGTCCACCTTGACGCCGTTGCGCAGCACCGTCACCCGGTCGCACAGGGAGAAGATCTCGGGGAGGTGGTGCGACACGTAGACCATGGTCAGGCCGCCCTGCTTGAGCAGCCGGACCTGCTCGAACAGCCGTCCGGCCTCGCGCGGGGTGAGGGTGGCGGTCGGCTCGTCCAGCACCAGCACCCGGCCCCGGCTCGACAGGGCGCGCGCGATCTCCACCAGCTGCATCTGGGCGATGCCGAGCCGCTCGACCGGGGTGCGCGGCGACAGCTCGGCCAGGCCCACGCGGGCCAGCAGCGCTTCGGCGTCCCGCTCCATCGCCCGCCGGTCGACGAAGCCCAGCCGCCGGCGCGGCAGCCGCTCGAACAGCAGGTTCTCCGCCACGCTCAGCGCCGGCAGGAGGTTGAACTCCTGGTGCACCACGCGGATGCCGGCGCGGATCGCGTCCAGCGGCGACGCGGGCGCGTAGGGCGCGCCGGCCAGGGTCATCCGCCCCGCGTCCGGACGGTGGATGCCGGCCAGCAGCCGGATCAGGCTGGACTTGCCGGCGCCGTTCTCCCCGGCCAGCGCGTGCATCTCGCCGTCGGCGAAGTCGAGGTCGACGCCGTCCAGCGCCACCACGCCGGGAAACCGCTTGGTCAGCCCCTGCAGGCGCAGGATCGGCTCCGCCGCCATACGCGGTCTCCCTCCGGCGCCCCCCGGCGGCTAGGCGGTGACCAGCTTCAGCGGCGTCCTGATCCACCCCGTGAGGGTCTGGCCGGCGATCTCCTTCATGGCGTTGTCGATGCCGTCGCCGGCGAGCTGCGCGCCGAACTGATCCACCGTCGCCAGCACCTTGCCGTCCTTGAGCAGCGGCTGGATCGCCGGGATGTTGTCGAAGCTGACCACCTTGATCTGGCCCGACCGTCCGGCGGCGTCGATCGCCTTGACCACGCCCAGCGTCATGGAGTCGTTGGCCGCCATCACCCCCTGGATGTCGTGATGCGCGGTCAGCATGTTGGAGAACACCGTGTTGGCCTCCTCCGTTTCCCAGTGCGCGGTGCGGCTGTCGAGCAGGGTCAGGCCGCCGGCGTTGATCGCGTCGGTATAGCCCAGCTTGCGCTGCACCCCGTTCTCCGCGCCCGGGTTGCCCTCGATGATCACCACCTTGCCGCCGCGCCCGAGCGCCTTCGCGAGCACGTCGCCGGACATGCGGGCGCCGGCGCGGTTGTCGGGGCCCACGAACACGATGTCGACGCCGTGCTTCCTCATCGAGGCCGGGTCGAACGCCACGTCGATGTTGACCACCTTGATGCCGGCGTGGATCGCGCGGACCACCGGCGACAGCAGCGCCCGGCTGTCCGCGGGCGCGATGACGATGGCGTCGACCTTGCGCGTGATCAGGTTCTCGACCGCGGCGATCTGGCCGTCGATGTCGGTCTCGGACTGGATGCCGAGCGGGATCAGGGTGAGGTCGCCGCGCTGCTGCACGTGGCGCACGGCGCCTTCCTGCATGTCCTTGAAGAACTCGTTGGCCAGCGACTTCATCACCAGCCCGACCACCGGCTTGCGGCCGGTCTGGGCCCCGGCACCTTGGGCAAGGGCGAATCCGGGCGCGGTTGCGAGCGTGCCGGCGGCAGCGCACGCCGCCAGGAATGAGCGACGGTCCATGTGTGTTTCCTCCGCGTGCCGGTCGTTGCCGGATGCGGGTCTGAGACTACCGGTCCTGTTCCCGACGCGATAGGCGGCCAAACGGCCGGATCATTTCACCCGTGACAGCGGGGCGGATGCGATGACGGGTGCCGGCGATCACCCCAGGACGACCTGCCGCGATCGTGCGGTTTAAGGTCTGCCGGCGTCAGGGCCCTCCGACATCGTTGCGGCGACGGCTTGCCGCGTCATGGCTGCTCTCGCACGGCCTGTTCCAGGCGGCTCAGGCGCTCATCGTGGTCCATGATCGTTGCCAATGCGGTCTCGGCGTCGCCGGCGTTCTCGCGACGGATCCGGGTGATGTTGAACTCGATGGCCAGGATGCGCCAGTCAAGCCGCGCCAGTACGGCGGTATGCTGCGCCAGCACGGCGCCATGCTCTGCCTGGGTGGCGCGGATGCTCCCGAGCAGTTCCAGGATCAGGTCGGGTTGGTCGCTCATGTGCCCCTCCCAGAGCGCCCCGGATGGTGCAGCCTAGCACGAGACCGACCGCTCAGGCGGCGAACCGCGTCGCGCGATCGGTGGGCTCGTCCAGCGCGAGGATCGGCCCCATCGGTACGATCCGGTTCGGGTTGATGGTCGGGTGGCTCATGTAGTAGTGCCGCTTGATGTGGCCGAGATCGACCGTGTCCGCCACGCCGGGATGCTGGTACAGGTCGCGGGTGAAGCCCCACAGCGCCGGGTAGTCGACGATCCGGCGCAGGTTGCACTTGAAGTGCCCGTGATAGACCGGGTCGAAGCGCACGAGGGTGGTGAACAGCCGGATGTCGGCTTCGGTCAGCGTGTCGCCGAGCAGGTATCGCTGCGTCGACAGGCGCTCTTCCAGCCAGTCCAGCGTGTCGAACAGCGCCGTCACCGCCTCCTCGTAGGCGTCCTGGGTGGTGGCGAAGCCGGCGCGATACACGCCGTTGTTGACCGTCGCGTAGACGCGCGCGTTCACCGCGTCGATCTCGGGGCGCAGCGCCGCCGGCGAATAGTCGCCAGGGGCTGCGCCGACCTCGTCGAAGGCGCCGTTGAACATGCGCAGGATGTCCGCGCTCTCGTTGGACACGATCGTGCGCCGCTCGCGGTCCCACAGCACCGGCACCGTGACCCGGCCGGTGTAGCGCGGCACGGCCGCGACGTAGAGCTGGTGCAGGTGCGAGGCGCCGAGGATCGGGTCCGGGATCACGCCCTCGCCGGGCTCGAAGCTCCAGCCCTGCTCGCCCATCAGCCAGTGCGTCACCGACAACCCGACGATCGGCTGCAGCCTCTTCAGGCTGCGCATGATCAGGGTGCGGTGCGCCCACGGACAGGCGAGCGAGACAAACAGGTGGTAGCGGCCGGGCTCCGCCCTGAATCCCCCTTCGCCGGTCGGACCGGGCGCGCCGTCCGCCGTCACCCAGTTGCGGAACAGGCTGTCCTGGCGCTCGAACCGGCCGTCCCGGGTCTCGTACCACTGGTCCTGCCAGTGCCCGTCGACGAGCAGCCCCATCAGCCTTCCTCCACCGCGATCATGACGTCGGAGGACTTGATCACCGCGCTCGCCGCCTGCCCGACCGCGAGCCCCAGCTCGTCCACCGCCTCGTTGGTGATCGACGCGGTCACCACCGCACCACCGGGAAGCTCCAGCCGCACATGCGCGGTGGTGGCGCCCTTGGTCAGGGCCACCACCCGGCCATGCAGGATGTTGCGTGCGCTGATTTTCATGTCATCTCCTCCGCATGAGCCGAACGATGCACTTCATCTCCGGGTTGCCGCGCTCGGGCTCGACCCTGCTGGCGGCGCTGCTGCGGCAGAACCCGCTGCTGCGGGCGGGAATGAGCAGCCCGGTCGCGGTGCTGTGCGAGCGGGTGCTGCCGGTGATGGGGCAGGGCGAGTATGCGACCGCCTTCGACGACCGGCGCCGGCGCGCGGTGCTGAACGGTGTGATCGACGGCCACTACCACGACGCGCCGGCGGACGCGGTGCTGTTCGACACCAACCGCGCCTGGTGCGCGCACCTGCGCGTGCTGGCCGAGCTGCGTCCGGACGCGTTCGTGGTCGCCTGCGTGCGCGACCCGGTGTGGATCCTCGACAGCTTCGAGCGGCTGTTCCGGCGCAACGCCTTTCTCCTGTCCCGGCTGCACGGCCTGCATCATCCCGCCACCGTGTTCGACCGGGTGGAGCAGCTCATGGCGGTGACCGGCGCGTTCGGCGCGGCGTGGCAGGCGCTGCAGGACGCGTACTACGGCGAATGGGCGCACCGGCTGATCCTCGTGGACTACGACGTGCTCGCCGACGAGCCGCTGCGCGTCCTGGCGCAGCTCTACGACCTGCTCGGGCTGCCGCCGTTCGCCCATGACCCGGCGCGGGTCGGCTTCGAGGGCGGGACGGCGTTCGACGCGGCGCTCAACACCCCCGGGCTGCACGCGGTGCGGCCGGTGGGGGGGCGGGAGCACCGGCGCACGATCCTGCCGCCGCAGGTCGTGGGGCGCGTGGC
>CAXTOD010000259.1:0-4290 GCA_964245705.1 uncultured Acetobacteraceae bacterium | reverse complement strand
CTCGAAGGCGTAGCGCAGGCCGAACAGGATCGAGTGGTGGAACACGTTGCCGAACCGTTGCCGGCCGCAGCCATACGGCTCGCCGGTGCGCGGGTTGAACACGGCGACCGGGACCGTCGGCAGCGGGTCCGGCAGCCCGATGAAGCGGTACTCGACGGTGAACGCCAGTCCGCGTACGAGCGGGACCGGCACCGACGCCCCGGCGATCGCCTGGTAGGCGAAGCTGCCGACACGGTCCGACCCGCCGGAACCGGACGGGAAGCGGAACCCGGGCCGCGACGAGTTGATGCCGTCGAGCTCCAGCGCCTGCCCGCCCGCGCCCAGGCCCACATAGGGCGTGAACGGCAGTGCCACGGGGATGTCGTAGAGCGCGTTGACGAAGCCGCCATACTGCTGCTCGTAGCCGCCGGAGCGACGGATCGGGTTGCCCGGGTAAACGATTTTGCGGACGTGGTCGTTGAGGTAGTTGCCTTCCAGCTCGACCCGCAGCCCGTTGCCGAACCCCCAGCCGGCGCCAGCGTCGCCGGCAAATCCAGGATGGTCGAGATGCACCGTCCGGTCTGGCAGCAGTCCCCGGACCGCGGTCAGGGTCTGGTTCTGCTCGAAGTCGATCCCGGCACCGAGGCTGACATAGGGCCCGCTCACCGGCGCGACGCCGGCCGCGGCCGGGCGGGCAGCGATGCCCATGGCCGCGCCGGCAAGAAGCAGGGCCGACAGGCTGCGGCTGGACCAAAGGGCTGGCGGCATCGGCTGGAACTCCAGGGGTGGGAGCGCCTATAGCCGGTCAGCCCTTTCCAGGTCGATAAGTTATCGTAACGACTTGCAACCTGCTTCCTGGTCCTCAGAACCCCAGCGTTTCCGAAGCGCCCTGCAGCGTCTTCGCGGCGCCGACCTCGTACAGGCTCGCCAGCCAACGCCCGACCGTCCGCACCAGAAGCTCTTTCTCGCCGAGCTCGCCGAACAGGGCAGTGATGCCGAGCAGGGGGCGTGGGTCGGGGCCGCCCTCGATCGCCTTTTCGCGCAGCGTCGCCGCCAGCGGGTGGCGGATCTCGGTCGGGTTGCCGCCTTCGTCCTCGCCGCGGATCCGGCGCATCCAGGCGGCTAGCGCCAGTGCCAGCAGCTCGATGCTTCCGCCCTGGGCCAGCCGGTCGCGGATCGGGTCCACCAGAACGTTGAGCGGGGCGTCGGTGTTGACCCGCTCCACCGTGTCCTTCACCCGCGGGTTGGCGAAGCGCTCGATCAGGGTGCGCTTGTAGGCGTCGAGGTCGATCCCCGGCACCGGCGACAGGGTCGGCTCTGTTTCCCGGTCCATCAGGGCGGCCATGTAGCGGGTGATCAGCGGGTCACGCATCGACTCGTCGATGAAGGTATAGCCGATCAGCCGCCCCATGCCCGACACCGCCAGGTGGCTGCCGTTGAGCAGGCGCAGCTTCATGAACTCGTACGGGGTCACGTCGTCGACGAACTGCGCGCCCACCTCCTCCCAGGCCGGGCGGCCGGCGACGAAGCGGTCCTCGATCACCCACTGGGTGAAGCGCTCGCAGAATACCGGCCAGCGGTCGTCGATGCCGTAGTCGCGGGCCAGCGCCGCCACGTCGTCGGCCTGGGTGACCGGGGTGATGCGGTCGACCATGGTGTTGGGGAAGGAGGCGTGGCGCTCGATCCAGTCCGCGAGTGCAGGGTCGCGCAGCCGCGCCATCGTCAGCACTGCCTCGCGCAGAACGTTGCCGTTGTGCTGGATGTTGTCGCAGGTCATGGCGGTGAAGGCCGGGGCGCCGGCCGCCATGCGGCGGCGGTAGGCCTCGACGATGATGCCCGGCGCGCTGTGCGGATGCTCCGGGTCGGCGAGGTCCTTGGCGACCTGCGGGTGGTCCGGGTCGAGCCGCTTGGTGGAGCGGTTCAAACAGTAGCCGTGCTCGGTCACCGTCAGGCTGACGATGCGGATCTCCGGCCGGTCGATGGCGTCGAGCAGCGCCGACGAGTCCTCGGCGGTGAACAGTATGCCGACGAGCGAGCCGATGACCGTGACGGTTTCCTCGTCGGCGGAGCGTTCGACCAGGCTGTACAGGCCGTCCTGCGGGCCGAGCGCGTCGAGCATCCGCCGGTCGCCCGGCAGCAGGCCGGCGCCGAGGATGCCGAACCCGTTCTGGTCCGGCCGGCGCTCGATCAGCTCCTGGGTGTAGCGCGCCATGTGCGCGCGGTGGAAGTTGCCGAGCCCGAGATGGACGATGCCGGCCGACAGGGTCGCCGGGTCGAAGCCGGGGCGACGCACCGGCGCCTGGATGGTGTTCAGGGTTTGCCGGTTGAGCGGCTGGGTTCCCATGGCCGGACGGTCTCCTCGATGCCGCGGGGTTGATGTCCCGCGTCGGAGACCCGCGGCCCCCTGATGGCGGCCAGCCTAGGCCGGGATGGCGCCCGCTAGAAGAGCGCCGCCCGCGATGCTGCCGCTCGGCTCACACCAAGTAGATCGGGCTGCCGTCCGGCGCGGTCCGGGTCGGCACCACCACGTCGCCCTTGGTGTCGTCGGTGCCGAGCAGCGCCTTGGCCTTGACCAGGTAGGCGGTGCGTTCCTTGAGGCCCAGCATGCGCTTGCCATTCACCCGCCGGGTGATCGACCTGATGTCGTCGAGGTCGGCGAACCTGTTCAGGTGGTGGTCGGACCAGTACATGCAGGCGGTGTCCACGGCGACGGAGGCGGTCTCGGCCAGGCCCGGGTCGTCGACGAGGTTGAGGTCCAGCTCGCGCCCGGCCTTAGCGTAGTTGGCGCGGCCGGTGAGCTGCACCAGGCCGCGGCCCTTGTAGCGGATCCCGTCGCCCGGCCTGGTGTTGCCGAGGTCCTTGCGGTTCTCGTACTCCTTGCCGCTCGCCTCCTCCTTGAGGTCGGACAGGCCCCAGCTTTCCTCGCACACCTGGGCCAGGAAGTGCGCCTGGCGCAGCATGGTGTTGATGGAGTAGCGCGTCAGCGCCGCCGGCAGGAACAGCCCGACCTGCCGGATGTTGCCCTGCTGTCGGATCCCGCGCGCGCCGTGATAGGTTGGGACCAGCTGCGACAGCAGGGTGGCATCCACCAGGCGCATGAGGGACTCCATGACGAGGTCGAACGGATGAACGGTCGGGCGTACCGGATCGCGGCGGGGATCCTGGGCGTCGTGGCTGCCGGGTGCCAGGCGGGTCGCGCGCATGCCGCGGACTGCAATGCGCCCGCACCGATCCGGTTCCGTCACGACGCGACCAGCGCCACCGTCGGCGGCGGCATCGTCCGCGCGGAGGAGGTCTGCTACGTGCTGGCCGCCCGCGCCGGCCAGGACATGCAGGCCGACATCACGAGCCCGGACGGCAACGTGGTGTTCTCGCTCTACCGCCCCGGCTACAGCGTCAGGCCGGCGAGCGACGGGCCGGACATTTCCGGTCCGACCGTGCCGGGCGCCGGCGAGCAGGACGACGCTACGACCGTCAAGGCGACGCTCCCGGCGTCGGGACGCTACCTGTTCGTGCTCGGCACCACGCGCGGCGGCGGCGGCGAGTACACGCTCCGGGTCACGGTGAGGTAGCGGCGGTTCCTACCGCGCCTGCTGGATCGCCGAGAGCAGCCAGGAGCCGCCGCGGGCGCGCACGAAGGTCCACAGCTCGGTCACGGTCTGCCGCTCGTTCGGGCTGCCGTCGACCACGCGGCCGGTGAGGTCGGTGGTGACGTCGATCAACGAGTAGCGCATGGCGACGGTGGCGTACTCGCGGCCGCCTTCGCTCCAGGCTTCGGACAAGTCGCCGTGCTCCATCCGCACCGCGCTGACCACGTTGCGCAGGTTGCGGCTCGACAGGTCGGTGAGCTGCTCGGAGAAGGTGGACACCATTTCCGGGGTGGCGAAGCGGCCGAGGCTGCGCAGGTCCTGCATCGACCAGGCCTGCTGGATGTCCAGCAGAGCCTGCTCGAACTGGCGGTAGTCGGCCGGCGTGACCGGGATCGCGCTGCCGCCGCCACCGCCGCCGGTCCGGCCGGAGCCGGCTGCCAGGAACGGCATGCCGCCGGACCCGGCGGTCGCCATCCGTGGGCCAAGAAAGCGGCGGATCAGCCAGCGCACCACGAAGAACAGGATGGCGAGCTGGATCAGCAGCCCGAGCAGGCTGGGGCCGCCGAACCCGCCGCCATAGCCGTAGCCGCCGCCGAAGAAGCCGTGGCCGAACAGCATCCCGGCCAGCCCGGCGCCGAGCAGGCCGCCGGCGAAGCCGGCGCCGAAGGGGTGGGAGCGCGCGACGCCGCCATAGCCGCCGCCATAGGCGGGCGCGTAGGCG
>CAXTOD010000258.1:0-4294 GCA_964245705.1 uncultured Acetobacteraceae bacterium | reverse complement strand
CGGGTGGCCTGGTTCGAGGACCAAATGCAGTTGGTGACGACCCGCGACGGGTGGCGTGTGGCCGACGTGCACAATCGGGACATGCCGAGCCTGGTGTCCCTCCTGGAGGGCACCGGGGCGTCGCCCTGAGGCGCGGGCCGGGGCTTTCTTGTGGCGTCGGCCCGGAGGCTGTAGCGATGGCCGTCGTCGATGGGCGGCGGGAGGGGGCCATGCAGGATCGCATCTCGCGGCTTCTGGACGGCCTGGACCTCGCATCAGGGTGCGGCCTCGAGATCGGGCCCCTTGCGACGCCGATCCTCCGCAGGCCGCAGCACCGGGTGCTGTACCTGGACCATGTTCCGACCGAGCAGCTGCGCAGGACGTATGAGGCGGATCCGGCCGTGCAGGTCGATGCGATCGTTCCGGTCGACGTGGTGTGGGCGGACGCGTCGCTGCGGGACGCGGTGGGGGCGGAGATCCGGTTCGATCATGTGGTGGCCTCGCACGTCGTGGAGCACGTGCCCGATCTCGTGACCTGGCTTGCGGAGATCGGGACCGTGCTGCGGCCGGACGGGGCGCTGCGGCTCATCGTGCCGGACCGGCGGTTCACGATGGACATCGCGCGTCGCGAAACGGTGCTGGCGGACGTGCTGGCCGCGCACCTGGAAAAGCGGACGCGGCCGACGCCGCGGGACGTCATCGACTTCTACGGCAACTACCGCATCGTGGAGCGGGACGCGGCTTGGATGGGCGTGGAGCCGCCGGGGGACGGGGCGGCACTCTCGGAGATCGGGACCGCCATGACGCAGGCCCGGTCCGCCCTGGCGGGCGCGTACTGCGACGCGCATTGCTGGGTGTTCACGCCGGGCAGCTTCGTGCGGCTGATGGGCAACCTGGCGGCGATCGGGGGGTGCGGGTACCTGTGCGCGCGGATCGTCGACACGGTTCCCGGGGAGATCGACTTCTTCGTCCACCTGCAGCGGTCGGGCGACGCGGAACGGATACGGGACAGCTGGGAGCGGGCGCGGCAGGAGGTGGCGCGGTCGCGATCGGCCGGTCCGGGACTGCAGCAGGACGAACCGGACGCGTTGCGGGCGGCCATGAAACGGCTGGAGGCGGCGGCCGGCGGGCGGGTCCTAGAGCTTGAACGTGATCTCGAGGCGACGCGGCTGACTGTCGACCATCTCCGGTCCGTCCGGGGAGCGTTCGGCAGCCTGCGGCGGGCGCTGGCGCGACGCGTGCGCCATGCAGGCCGGCGCGGGGTCTCCGGAGGCTGATCGGGGCGCTCGGTCAGCCTGCTTCGAGGGAAGCGGTCTCGGCTTCGGTGAAGACGCGGCCGCGGGTGAGGAAGCGGACGCCTTCGGGGGCTTCGAGGGAGAAGCCGGAGCCGCGGCCGGGGACCAGGTCGATGATGAGCTGGGTGTGCGACCACACGGCGTGCTGGGCGGCGCCGATGAACACGTCCGAGCCCTCGATGCTGCCGAGATGGACGTCCTGGGCGCCGGTGCGGAACTCGCCGGCGGGGTAGCACATCGGCGAGGAGCCGTCGCAGCAACCGCCGGACTGGTGGAACATCAGGGGGCCGTGCTGGTCGCGGAGTTGGCGGATCATGGCGCGAGCCGCGTCGGTGGCGGTGACGCGGGGGACTGGATGTTCGGTCATGACCACGACCTATGCGAGGTGCGGGAATGCGCTGTGCTGAGCGAGAGCGTTCCATTGCGGCAGCGATGGAACGTGGCCGGCGTGGCGACTGAGAACCGGAGCGGAGCGGCCGTCCGGCCGTGAGCACCGGAAGCGCAAGTCGCCGCGTCGGATCGCCAGCACAGTAGCATTCCCACCCGGTCTCAGAAAAAGCCGAGGGCTTTGGGGCTGTAGCTCACCAGCATGTTCTTGGTCTGCTGGTAGTGGTCGAGCATCATGCGGTGGGTTTCCCGGCCGATGCCGGACTGCTTGTAGCCGCCGAAGGCGGCATGGGCGGGATACAGGTGGTAGCAGTTGGTCCAGACGCGGCCGGCCTTGATGGCGCGGCCGAAGCGGTAGGCGCGGGTGCCGTCGCGGGTCCAGACGCCGGCGCCGAGGCCGTACAGGGTGTCGTTGGCGAGCGACAGCGCGTCGTCGTCGTCGGTGAAGCGGGTGACGGACAGGACGGGGCCGAAGATCTCCTCCTGGAAGATGCGCATGCGGTTGTGGCCCTCGAACACGGTCGGCTGCATGTAGAAGCCGTCCTTGAGGTCGGGGCCGAGGTCGGCGCGCTCGCCGCCGATCAGGGTCTTCGCTCCCTCCTGGCGGCCGATGTCGATGTAGGACAGGATCTTCTGCAGCTGGTCGTTGGAGGCCTGGGCGCCGATCATGGTGTTGGCATCGAGCGGGTTGCCCATGCGGATCTTCGAGACGCGGTCGATCGCGCGCTCCATGAAGCGGTCGTAGATGGATTCGTGCACCAGGGCGCGCGACGGGCAGGTGCAGACCTCGCCCTGGTTCAGCGCGAACATGGCGAAGCCTTCGAGCGCCTTGTCGAGGAAGTCGTCGTCCGCGGCCATCACGTCGGCGAAGAAGATGTTGGGCGACTTGCCGCCGAGCTCCAGCGTGACGGGGATGATGTTCTCCGACGCGTACTGCATGATCAGCCGGCCGGTGGTGGTCTCCCCGGTGAAGGCGACCTTGGCGACGCGCGGGCTTTGCGCCAGCGGCTTGCCGGCTTCCACGCCGAAGCCGTTGATGATGTTGAGCACGCCGGGCGGCAGCAGGTCGGCGATGATCTCGGCGAACACCATGATCGCCATGGGCGTCTGCTCGGCGGGCTTGAGCACGATGCAGTTGCCGGCGGCGAGTGCGGGGGCCAGCTTCCACACCGCCATCAGCAGCGGGAAGTTCCAGGGGATGATCTGGGCCACCACGCCGAGCGGCTCGTGGAAGTGGTAGGCGACGGTGTCGTGGTCGATCTCGGACAGCGCGCCTTCCTGGGCGCGCAGGCAGCCGGCGAAGTAGCGGAAATGGTCGACCGCGAGGGGGAGGTCGGCGGCGGTGGTCTCGCGGATCGGCTTGCCGTTGTCGATGGTCTCGACCAGGGCGAGCAGGGACAGGCGCTCCTCCATGCGGTCGGCGATGCGCAGCAGGATGCGCGAGCGCTCGGCGGGCGCGGTGCGGCCCCAGGCATCGGCTGCCTTGTGGGCGGCGTCCAGCGCCAGCTCGACGTCCTCCTTGGTGGAGCGGGCGACGGTGCAGATCACCCTGCCGTCGATCGGCGAGATGTTCTCGAAGGTCTGGCCGCGGCTGGCGGGGACCCAGCCGCCGCCGATGAAGTTGTCGTAGTGCGGCCGGATCGCGATTTCCTTGGCGACGTCGGCGAGGGCGTGCTCGACCATGGTGCGTGCTCCCTTGTGCGGATCTGGCGGCTTCTGCCGCCGTCCGCTTGTTCGATGGATCAGTCTGCGCCCTTCGGGGGGGCCTGTTCCAGACAGAAGGCGGTGAACTCGTCGCGGCTGGCGAACGCGGTCTGGGTGCCGTGCCGGGTCACCGAGTGGGCGGCGTAGAGGCTGGCCTGGCCGAGGGCGGCGTGGACGTCCTTATGGGTGACGTAGTGGGCGGCGAAGGCGCCGATGAAGGCGTCGCCGGCGCCGCTGGTGTCGGCCACGCGCACCCGCACCGGCGGCACGTGCCAGGCCTCGGTGGGCGTGACCAGCAGCGCGCCTTCCGCGCCCAGCGTGACCACGATCCGGCCCATGCCGCGGGCGAGCAGGTGGCGCGCGGCGGCTTCGGCCTGGGCGCGGGTGTCGGCCGGCATGCCGGTCAGGATCGAAAGCTCGCTCTGGTTGGGCATGAAAAAGTCGACGTCGGCGATGCGGTCCAGCGACAGCGCTGCGGTGGCGGGGGCAGGGTTGAGCAGCACCGGCTTGTTGTGGGCGTGGGCCCAGGCGATGGCGTGGTAGACGGTGTCGAGCGGGACCTCGAGCTGGAGCAGGAGGAGGTCGCAGCCGAGCAGGTCGGCGGCGGCCTCGTCGACGTCGGAGGGCAGCAGGTGGTCGTTGGCGCCCTTGACGATCAGGATGATGTTGTCGCCGTTGCCGTCGACGAAGATCGGCGCGACGCCGTTGGAAGTGCCGGGCACGGCGCGGACGTGTCGGGCGTCGATGCCCAGGGTGGCGAAGTTGCGCTGCACGAAGGTGCCGAGCAGGTCGTCGCCGACGCGGCTGACCATCAGGACGTTTGCGCCGAGCTTGGCGGCGGCGGCGGCCTGGTTGGCGCCCTTGCCGCCGGGGCCGATGGCGAAGGCGGGGGCGGCCAGGGTCTCGCCCAGGCGGGGCATGCGGTCGAC
>CAXTOD010000257.1:0-4361 GCA_964245705.1 uncultured Acetobacteraceae bacterium | reverse complement strand
CGGTCGCGGAGGTGGCCGCGGCGGAGCCGGCACCGACCGGCCTGCCGCTGCTGGCGGAGCGCCTGCACGGCGCGGCGCGGCTTTGCGTTTGGCGCCTGGACGGGGGCGGCGGTTGAGGCGCCACCTGTGCGGCCCAAGGGATTGTTGCGGTTCCGGCATGCCGATCCGGTTTATAGTGTTCCGAACGCGCAACGGGTTGAGGGCTGCCTGATGATGCCTGCGGAGACCGGTCGATGACGTCCGCCGTCGTCGTGCGGGACGATCCCGTCCTTCCGCCGGACGAGACGTTCCTGGTCGGTGATCCGCTCCTCGTCGTCGACGGCAGCTTCCACCTCCGCCTGGGCGGCGACACGGTGCCGCTGCTGCATTGCGACCTGCCGGTGCGCTCGTTCGTGCCCGGCTGGCAGGCCGACAGCCTGTTCACCGGCTTCGCGCCGTTGTTCCTGCTCGAGCTGGTGAACCCGGGCGCCGGTGCGCGCGCCACCTGGTTCCTCGACCACCGTATGCAGATGATGGGGGACCACCCCGCGCACCTGCGAGCGGACCTGCTGGCGCTGCTGAGGCTGAAGGCGATGCCGCTGCTTCGCGCGATGATGGAGCAGCTGCTGGAGCGGACGGTCCCGGCGCTGGACGACCGCGTCGCGGCGTTCCTGCGTGTCAACCAGGCGACAAGGGAGGCGATCTGCAGTTTCTGCCTCGACCACCTCGTCGCCCAGCCTTTCGTCTGCCAGGCCGGCAGTTTGATGCAGCGCTCGCTGGTGTACCGGAGCGAGCTCGGGGGGATGCGCGCGGTCGACCGCGACCACCTGGGTCGGGGGCTGCAGGAGGGGTGGCAGGACCGCATCGCCGGCCATGTCGCGAACGGCCGCCTGGACTGGCCGAGTCCGGTCGACGGGCACGCGCTCCACGCCCAGGGCAGCGTGGTGTTCGACGACTTCCACTTCGCCTACCGGTTCGCCGACATCCGCAACGGGCTGGTGTTCTTCGTGGTCGTCGCCGACCACCTGTCCCGGATCGCCGGCATGTGGTTCCCGGTCCTGGGGCTGCTGGTGGCGCACGGCGAGGCCCAGCACGACCTGGCGCGGCTGCTGGCGCCGAGCCTTCCGCACTGGTTCACCGGCCACGCGCTGCGCTGGGCGGACGTTCTGGTGCCCTATCTCCGGCGCGGCGCCACCCGGTTCGCCAGCGTCATGCGCGGGCCGCCCGGCCTGCATCTCGGGCACCAGCTGTGGAACGAGCTGAGCGGCATCGAGCGGATGGTCCGGACCGCGCCGGACCGCCTGCCGGACTGGATCGCGCTGGACGGGGCGAAGGGCGGCGAGCTCTACGGCCCGGTCGACGTGCTGTTTCCCGAGCTGTCCGGGAAGGTCGAGCGCGGCGTGCGCTCCAGCGCCGAGCTGGCCGCGCATGCCTATGCCGAGGGGCTGTTCGTGCTGCGCGTCACCGACGAGTTCGTGTCGGCGGAGCTCCGGCAGCGGATCCTGGCGCGCGTCGGCGGCCTGGCGGTCGCGCGAATCGTGCGGGCCACGCTGGCGGAGCTGGATCCCCCGGTGGTGATCGTGATCGGGCTGCGGGTCGAGAACCGCACGGTGAGCGACCTCCCCGGCACCCTGGACAGCCTCGTCGGGTTCCTGGCCGATCGTCATCCCGGGCTCGTGGTGGTGTTCGACGGCCACAACGCCCGGGTCGAGGGCGAGGCGGTGCTGCTGGGCAGCCATGGGGAGGGGGCGGCGCGTCGCCGTCCGGTCGACGTGGAGCGCGAGCTGGTGGCGGGCCTGCGCGCCACCCATGCCGGGCGGCCGGTCACCATCCTCGACACCATCGGCGCGCCGATGTCGGCCAGCCTGGCCTGGACCGCGGCCAGCGACGGCTTCGTCTCGATCTGGGGCGCCAGCCTCGCGAAGTATCGCTGGGTCTGCAACAAGCCAGGCTTCGTCCTCAGCAACCGCACCAACCTCCTGCAACGGGAGGCGCTGCACATCTACAGCGCGCCGCGCTACATGGAGGACCCCGCGCCGATGGCGTTCGTCGATCCGGGGCTGGTCGCCGACGAGCCGGACGCGGCGCGGCTGGTCGACACGGCGCCGGGTGATGCCGGGCTGCACAACTTCCGGCTGGACCTCGACGGCGTGCTTCCCGCGATCGGGCGGTTCGTCGACGGGATCGCCCGCCGCCGGGCGGACGGAGGCGGCTAGAAGACCGCCTGGGCCTGCCGGCGCCGGTCGAACGCCAGGAAGGCGTTGCGGAGCAGGCGGATCCAGTGTTCCGGGTCGAACACGGACGGGTCGTTGTCGGCGTCATGGGCGAGATGGCCGCGCAGGAGGTCGGGACCGGCCCACTCGACGTCGCCCGGCGCACGGCCCGGGACGCCCGTCGTCACCCAGAGCAGCTTTGCCGGGCCGTAGCCGCGCAGGACGCGGTGCAGCTCGGCAACCGTGGGCAGGTCGTCCTCCACGAAGCGGCGGTAGACGAAGATCTTCTCCCCGTCCTCGAGGTCCTCGGTCAGCTTCCTGATCAGGTAGCGGATCTTGGTCTCGTTCTCGGCCAGCACCTCCTCGTGGGTGACCTCGTTCTGGTAGCGGAAGGTGTGGTAGAACAGCCCGTACTCGTGGTCGCGGATCTGGTACTCCGGGCCGGCGAGGTAGGCGACCAGGCTGCCCGGCTCGCCCAGCCCGGCGAAGCGGGACGCGAACAGGCGGTGGAGGTCGCGCACGCCGGCAAAGCGCAGCAGGCCCAGCGGCTCGATGCCGAAATGGCGCTGGACGTTGCCGAACTGGCAGTTGTCGCCGATCCCCTCGAACCGGCCGAGCAGGTCGCGGTCCTCCGGCGCCGCGGACGCGACGTCCCACCACGACAGGTCCAGCGCCTGCAGGGCGTAGTTCCGCTCCTCAGGCAGCGGGCGGTCGAGGCGCAGGCCGATCTCCAGCCGGTCGGTGGCCACGCATTCCGGCGGGATCCAGAAGCACAGCGGCGTGTCCTGGTGGCGCCAGCGGGTGTCGAGTTGCGCCGAGCCGACCAGCCGGCCGCCGGCCCAGACCCATAGCAGCATGCTGCGCCGGCAGTCGCGCAGCCACAGCCGGAGCTGGTGCCGGCCCATCGGCACCAGCCCGTCCAGCACGATCGTGCTGGACGGGCTGGTCGACCAGATGCGGCCGGCGTCAAGCGTCCAGCCGTGGCGGAGGCAGGGGTCGGGCTCGCCGCCGGGCAGGACGGGCTCGATCCGCCTCGTGCCGGCCGGGGCGCGCGGGTCCGCCGCCAGCGTTTGCGTCGCGAGCAGCAGCAGGCGGACCTGGCCGCCGTCGACGACCTCGCTCGGAGACGGAAGCAGGGTCTCGAGAACCCGGCGCGTCGCGGGGTTCATGGTCTCGTAGGCGGCGAGCGCCTCGTCCCGCCAGGACCCGGGCGGGGCCGCGAACAGGTCCCGGACGTGTGTGGCCAGCCATTCCCGCTCGGCCGCGCCCAGGCCCTCGTACACGTTCGCGACCAGCCTGCCGTTGCGGTCGAGGAACCAGTCGGCGAGGCGGCCGTCCTGGTGCCTGAGCTTGAGCCAGGGCACCTGCGGGCAGCCGAGGTAGAGCGCCTCCACCGTCCAGCCCGGCAGGAGCGAGGGCAGCGTGATGCCGTCCGGCTGGCGCAGGGCGCAGAACCGGTCGCCGCCGAGGGCGAGGTGGGCCTCGCCGTCGAGCATAAGCAGCGGGAACATCACCAGGGACGCGCTGCCGACCGAGCTGACGATCGTCGGCGCGGACCCGGGATGCGCCCGTCCGAAGGCGGCCCCCTCGGCGGCAGGGGAGCGATCATCGGGCAACACGACCACCTCCTCGTCCTCCATGGCGGACCGGTCCGCGGGCAGGAGCCTGTGCCGCAGCGCCTGGGGAGCGGCCCGGTTCCGGGCACGCGGTCCGGGACGCTTCTTCCGCCGGATGCTTCTGGGTTATGCTGTTCGCGATCCGCGAAGGAAGGCCGAACCGCCGCCATGCACGTCGCCCTACGCAGCCGCCGGCGCTGATGCGCCGGCGGCTGGCCGAGCTCGGCGGCCTCCTGCTGGCCGGGCTCGCGGTCGCCATGCTGGTGGCGCTGGCGACCTACAACCCGCGCGACCCGTCGCCGGACACCGCGACCACCGTGCCGGTGAGCAACCTGGCCGGACCCGTGGGCGCTGCCTTTGCCGACCTGATGCTGCAGTATTTCGGCCTGGCCGGCGCGCTGCCGGTGCTGGCGCTGCTGGCCTGGGCGTGGCGCATCGCCTCGCGCGGCGGCCTGGGCAGCCTGACGGTGCGGCTGGTGTCGCTCGTGTGCGCGCTTCCCGCCGCCGGCGCGGTGCTGGCCGGCCTGCCCCTGCTGCTGGGTCCGGTGCTGCC
>CAXTOD010000256.1:0-4364 GCA_964245705.1 uncultured Acetobacteraceae bacterium | reverse complement strand
GTCGTCGGCGGTCAGCGCCGCTGCTGCGGTGCCCTGGCTGCGCTGCAGGGCGCGGACATAGGCGATCACCGCCCAGCGGTCCGCCGACGGCACCCGGGACGCGTAGCTGTACATCACGCCGTAGCCGTTGGTGATGACGTCGTAGAAATGCTGCGCCTTGGCTTGGCGCAGCCGGTCGCTGTTGAACGAGGGCGGATGCGGAAAACCACGCTGCACGATCATGCCGTCCCCGTCGCCGGTGCGGCCATGGCAGGGGGTGCAGAAGATGTCGAACCGCTGCGCGCCGCGCGCCAGCATCGCTTCCGTCACCACCGCCGGCTGCGGCACGTCCGGATCGTCCTCCTGCACCGGCACCGCGCCCGGCGCCGGCGGCCGCATGGACAACCCGTTCGGGAAGAACCTGCTCTGGTCCCAGGTCTGCGAGCGCTGCTGCGTGTACATGTCGTGCCGCTTGCACCCCGCCAGCGCCAATCCGCACAGCACCAGGAGCGCGAGCCGTTCCCTCACCGGCGCACCCGATGCACCACCAGGGGTTGGTCGGGCAGGGCGGCGATGGCCGCCTCGACCGCGTCCGGATCGAACGCCTCGCTCGCCTCCACCACCAGGAAGTAGCGGTCGCGGGTGGCGCCACCGATGCCGGGGATGTTGAACGCCGGATGGTTCAGCCGCGGCATCCGGTTGCCGAACAGCATCGCCGCCACGCCCACCACCGCACCGCTCAGGGCGGCGAACGACACGGTCGGCACCACGTAGGATTGCCAGGAGAACCGCGGCCGGCCGCCGATCAGGAACACGTAGTCGGTGCCGGTGGCCAGGAGGCACATCGCCATCATCGCCGCCCCGCCCAGCACCGCGCCCGCCACCGCCAGCGGCCGGATCCCCGGCCCGGACAGCGACAGCAGCGCCGCCGCCTCGGGCAGCGGCACCGGCGAGTACAGGTCGATCCGCCCCAGCCTGTGCTGCCGCAGCGACGACGCGGCGCGGATCATCTGGTCCGCCTCGTCGTACTCCGCAGCGATGCCCCAGAGCGGCGCGTCCTTCGGCAGGTCGATCCGGTCCGACGACACCGGCGTCCGGGTCGACTCCGCCCCTGGATGGGTCAGCGCCCGCACCGGCGCCGCCGCCAGCACCGGCAGCAGGCGCATCGCCAGCAGCAGCAGGAACAGGAACAGCCCGCACGACCCGAGAAACGTCGCCACCGCCCACAGCCCGATCGAGTACGTCTGGTCCGAGGACGTCAGGAAGTCGTGCTGCAGCGTCACCACGATGACCATGAAATGGTCCGCCCAGGTGCCGACGCAGACCGCGGTCGCGATCAGCAGCAGCAGCGGCGGCGACTGCCGCGCCCCCTCCAGCCACAGCAGCTGCACCGGCAGCAGCCCGGCCAGCACCATCACGGAGAACGCCCAGGCGTGCGGCCCGTGCAGCCGCTGCGCCATGGAGGCGACCGCGTAGCTGGTGCCGCCGGTCCCGGTCGCAAACATTTCCGTGGCGACGCAGTACGCGTCCAGCAGCCCGATCCCCAGCAGCAGCCGTCCCAGCCGGTCGAGATGCGCCTCGGTGATCACGCCCCCGAGCGCGAACGCCGAGCGCACCACCACGACCACCAGCGTGCTGGCGGCGACGCCGGAGAACAGGGCCACCACCACGAACTCCACCGGCTCCAGCGTGTCGTGCCAGCCGGGCTCCGGCGTGCCCGCGAACATCACCGCCGCGCCGGTCTGCAGCGACACCACCACCACCACGCCCAGCAGCCCGATGATGCGCAGCGCCTGCCCGCGCCGGTGCCAGTGCGGCGCCGAGCTTCTCCAGCCGAGCGCCGCGACCCCGTAGACCTGCGCGATCCGGCGCGCGAAGCGCCCGCCGCTGCCTTCCCGGTCGTCGCCGTGCAGCCGGTCCACCGCGCGGTCGCGCAACGCCGCCAGGTCCGGCAGCAGCCCCAGGTACCACACCGACACGCTGACCACGAGGAAGCCCAGGATGTCGATCGCGTCCCAGTACAGCGGGGAGCGGAACTGCGGCCACAGCACCATGGTGTTCGGATAGGGCAGGTTCCAGTAGAAGAACCACGGCCGCCCGAGGTGGATGATCGGGTAGATGCCCGCCGCCACCGCCGCCAGCACCGCCACCGTCTCGGCAACCCGCGCGATGCCGCCGCGCCAGCTCCGCTGGAGCAGCAGCGGCAGCACCGACAGCGCCAGCGAGCCGGTGGCGACGCCGATCCACCAGTCGTAGCCGACGATGTCGAGCGCCCAGGTGACCGGGATGTTGTTGCCCCAGACCCCGACGCCCCGGGCGAACAGCCACCCGACCGAGACCACCAGCAGCCCGATCAGCCCGACCGACGCCGCGACCGCCAGCCACCAGGCCGGCTGGACCTTGCCGAACGCCGCCTGCTCGATCGACCGGCCGACGCTCTCGAAGGTCTGGTCGGAGCGGATCAGGGTGGTCGGGTGCACCGTCATGCAGCGCCTCCCGGCGGCAGCAGCCCCGCAAGGTAGGTGGTGCGCGGCTTCACCCCCAGCTCGCCGAGCAGCGCGTAGTTCCGCCCGTCCGCCCGCTGCGCCGTCACCTCGGCCTGCGGGTCGTCGAGGTTGCCGAAGCTGATCGCCCGGGTCGGGCAGGCGGTCTGGCAGGCGGTGCGCACCGCGCCGTCGGCGATCGGCTGCCCAGACTTGTCGCTGTCGATCCGCGCTTCCGCGATCCGCTGCACGCAGTACGTGCACTTCTCCATCACCCCCGCCGCGCGCACCGTCACGTCGACGTTGCGCATGGCCTGGATCGAGGGTGCTGCGCCCGCCGAATAGTCCAGCCAGTTGAACCGGCGCACCTTGTACGGGCAGTAGCCGGAACAGGCCCGCGTGCCGACGCAGCGGTTATACACCATGAGGTTGAGCCCCTCGTGGTCGTGCAGCGTCGCCTCCACCGGGCAGCCCACCTCGCAGGGTGCCGCCTCGCAGTGCATGCACGGCACCGGCATGAACCGCGTGTCCGGCGCGTCCAGCCCGCCCGCGTAGTAGCGGTCGATCCGCAGCCAGTGCATCTCACGGCCCTGCATCACCTGCTCGCGCCCGACCACGGCCACGTTGTTCTCGCTCTGGCACGCCACCACGCAGGCATTGCAGCCGATGCAGCTGTCCAGGTCGATCACCATGCCCCAGGCACGCCCATCCCCGTGCCCGCCGCCGCGATCGTCGCCGGGCGTGGCGAGGTTGTCGGCATACAGCGTCGGCGGCCGCTCCGACGCCCCGTCCCGCTGCCGCTCGCCCGGATGCTGCATCCGCACGAAGTCGTGCCCCTCCATCGAGGAATGGTCCTGCGTGGTCGCGACCGTCACCCGGTGGCCGGTGCGGCGCATCGTCACCCCGTCCACCCGCCAGGGCGTCGCGTCCTGCCGCAGCGCGTAGGCGTCGTAGCCGAGCCCGTAGGACAGCATCCCGGACGCCCGTCGCCCGTAGCCCAGCGTCAGCGTCAGGCTGTTCTCCGCCTGCCCCGGGGTGATCCAGGCCGGCGCCTCCAGCCGCCGCCCGCCGGCCTCGATCTCCAGCACGTCGCCGGTCCTGATCCCCTCGCGCCCGGCCAGCAGCGGCGACACCGCCACCACGTTCTCCCACACGATCTTGGTCAGCGGCCTGGGACATTCCTGCAGCCAGGCGTTGTCGGCCAGCGCTCCGTCCCGGATCGACGGTTCCGGCCGGAACAGCAGCTCCAGCCCGCCCGACTGGGCCGGCGCGGGAGCCGCCGCCACCGCCGCCGCGAGTGTCGCCGGCACCGGAGGCAGCGCGCTTCCCGCCACGAACCCGTGTCGCAGCGAGTCGTGCCAGCGCACGTCCATCTCGCCGCCCCACTGCCCGGACCAGTAGCCCCGGAGCAGCGTCATCCCGTCCCGCGGCTGCATCTCGAACAACAGCGACAGGATCTCCGGCATCGACCGCCCGTCATAGAACGGCGCGATCGTCGGCTGCAGCAGCGACACCGTGCCGTCAAAGGCGCGCGCGTCGCCCCAGCTTTCCAGCGGGTGCGCCAGCGGCAGGTGCCAGTCGCAGTGGACGGCGGTCTCGTCGACGCCGACGCCGGCATGGATCTTCAGCTTCACCTTGCCGAGCGCGTCGGTGAAGCCGAGATCCGCCGGCGCGTCGTAGGCCGGGTTGCACCCCAGCATCAGCAGGGCGCGTACCTCGTCCCCCCGCATCGCCCCGACCAGCGACGCGAGCCCCTCGACCTCCGCCTCCACCGGCGCCGTCTGGAACACCGATCCGCCAAGGTTGCCCAGCCGCGCGTTGGCCCGGTGCACCGCCTCGTGCACCTCCGCCGGCTGCGTGCTGCCGGCGAGCAGGATGCCGGCCCCGCGCGCCCCTTCCAGC
>CAXTOD010000255.1:0-4374 GCA_964245705.1 uncultured Acetobacteraceae bacterium | reverse complement strand
CGCTGGAGCGGCTGGCCGCCGGCTTCGTGCCGTTCGCCACCGAAGGGGCGGCGCTGCGCCTGTGGCGCTACCTCGGCGGCCCGTGGGAAGCGCTGCACACGGTCGAGCTGGCCGCCCCGCCCCCGGACTGACCCGGTCCGGCCGCTTCAGGCCGCGAACGAGGCGCCCAGGCGGTCGATCGCCATGGCGTCGAACTGCGCCAGCACCGCGGCGCGGTCCGGCAGGGTCGGCCCTTCCTGTCCCAGCTTGGCGGCGGCAAACGACAGCGCCATGCGCGCCACCCGCTCCGGCTCGGACTTCTCCACCAGGGCCGCGACCAGCCCCGCCACCAGCGCGTCGCCGGCGCCCACCGTGACCGGCACCTGCAGGATCGGCGGCCGGCCGAGCAGGGCGTGGCGCTCGCTGACGAACAGCGCCCCCTCGGCGCCGCGCGAGATCACCACCAGCCCGATGCCGCGGTTGCACAGCGCGTGCGCCGCCTCCGCCATCTGCCGGATGTCGGAGAAGCTTTGGCCGGAGCTTTCCTCCAGCTCCTCCTGGTTCGGCTTGATCGCCCAGGGCAGGGCGTCCGGATCGCCCGCCAGCACCTCGCGCAGCGGCTTGCCGCTGGTGTCCAGGATCACCCTGGCACCCTGCCGGTTGAGCGAGGCGATGATCTCGCCGTACGCGTTGTTCGGCATGCCGGGCGGCAGGCTGCCCGACAGCACCACGATCGCTCCCTGCCCCGCCTCGGTGGCCAGCACCGTGCGCAGCTGCGCCAGGTGCACCGGCAGCGGCATCAAGCCCGGCAGGTTGATGTCGGTGGTGTCGCCGGCCGCCTCGTCCAGCAGCTTGATGTTGTTGCGGGTGTGGCCGGGGATGCGCACGAAGCGGTCGGTGATCTCCTTGGCGTCGAGGAAGTCCTCGAAGGTCGCCGCGTTGCTGCCGCCCAGGAAGCCGGTGGCGACGATCGGCGGCTCGTGCGCCTGCCGCCAGTCGGACAGGCAGCCGGCGACGTTGATCCCCTTGCCGCCGGCCTGGCGCACCGAGGAGCGCGCCCGGTGCACCGTGCCCGGCAGCAGCTCGTCCAGCCGGATGGTGTGGTCGATCGCCGGGTTGAGCGTGACCGTGACGATGGCGGGCAGGTGGGCGGGCAACTGTTCGGCGGGGGCGGCGGTCATCAGGAGCGTCCTTCCGGGATCGTGCCGAGAGCCCCTAGCCTCGCAGTCCTGCGCCCGGATCGGAAGGGGGCAGCGACGCGGAACCCGTTCCGGCCCCTTCCAGGTGGGCCTCGAGGCGCAGCCGCCGCCGCTCGTCGCCCGGAACGGCGCGGTCGAGCAGCACCACCACCCCGCCGCCGGGCTCGGCCACGACCCGGTACAGGTGGGTCCAGCACGCACCGTCCCGGCCGCGATGCAGCACCAGGTGCCAGCCGCAGTGACGCGACCGGCACAGATGCTCGGCGTGGCCGAGGCAGACGAACTCGGTCTCGTCCACGGTCCCGACAACAAGCGGCGCGCACAGGCGCGTCTCGACGGCGGGCGAGGCGGGAAAGGCAAGCGCGTCGAACACGGTCGGCTCCAAACGAACGGAACGGCCCGACCATCCGGCGCAGGGAAAAGCGGCGTGATCCCGTGGTTTGCCGGAACGGCCGCATCTCCCTGATCTGGGACGCCACCTTGCCCGGGAAGGCAGGTTGGCGTTGGGGGTCAGCCCAACTCCTGATGCGGGCGGGACGCTAGCCGGCCCCGCACGCCGGCGCAAGAGGCCTGCCACGGGTTCACAGGGCGCCGGGCGCGTCAGGCGTTGACCATGCCGCCGTCGACGAACAGCTCGGCGCCGGTGGTGTAGGAGGAGTCGTCGGAGGCGAGGAACAGCGCTGCCCGCGCCACCTCGTCGGCCTGCCCGATCCGGCGCAGCGGAATGCTGCCGATCATGGACTCCGTCATGCCGCTCAGCTGCTCCGCCGACAGCCCGACCTTGCCGAAGATGGGGGTCCCGATCGGCCCCGGGCTGATGGTGTTGACGCGGATGCGACGCGGCGCCAGCTCGGCGGCGAAGGTGCGGCCGAACGAGCGCAGCGCCGCCTTGGTGGCCGCGTACACCGTGCGCGCTTCCCCGCCCAGCACGCCGGCGACCGAGCCGGTCAGGATCACCGAGCCGCCGTCCGACAGCACCGGCGCCGCGTGCCTGAGCAGGAAGAAGGCGCCGCGGACGTTGACGTTGAACTGGGCGTCGAACGCGGCCTCGTCCACCGCCTCGAGCGGCGCGAACCGGGCAATGCCGGCATTGACGAACAGCACGTCGATGCGGCCGTGGCGGGACTTCACGCCCTCGACCAGGGCGGCGGCCGCGGCGGCGCTCCCGGCGTCGGACGCGACCACCTCGATGCCGGGCAGCGCGGTCCGCGCCGCGTCCAGCGTCTGCGGGTTGGAGCCGGTCACGATCACCGTGGCGCCCTCGGCCTGGAACAGCTTGGCCGTCGCGGCGCCGATGCCGCTGGTGCCGCCGCTGATCAGGGCGACCTTTCCGTCGAGCTTGGACATGACGCGTCTCCTGGTCCGGCCCGAGGGACCCGCTGCCCCTGGCATTCTGTACCGAACGGTAGGAGGCTAGGAGGCCGTTCCCGCTGCGTCAAGCCGGCCGCGTTGGATCGACAATTGCGGGACGGACCCCCTATCTGCGGGACATGGACATGCCGACACGCCCCCTGCCCGGACGGCCGCGCGGGTTCTGCGCCGATGCCGCCCTGCGGGCCGCCCTCGGCGTGTTCTGGCGCAAGGGCTACGAGGGCGCCTCCCTGACCGACCTGACCGCGGCCATGGGCATCAACCGCCCCAGCCTGTACGCCGCCTTCGGCAACAAGGAGTCGCTGTTCCGCAAGGCGCTCGACCTTTACCTGGACGAGCGGCGCGCCGCCTTCGTGGCTGCCCTGGACGCACCCACCTCTCGCGGCGTCGCCGAGCGCGTGCTGCGCGGCGCGCTGGACGGCTACGCCCGGACCGACACGCCGGCCGGCTGCCTCGCCGTGATGCACTCGGTCGCCTGCGGAACCGATGCGGAGCCGGTACGCGCCGAAGCGTTATCGCAGATCGCCGCCGCGGAGGCCGCCCTGCGGAGCCGCTTTGAGCGCGCCGCGCGCGACGGGGACCTGCCGCCGGGAACCACGCCCGACTCCCTGGCCCGCTTCCTGATGGCGGTCAGCCAGGGGATGAGCCTGCAGGCCGGGCACGGCGTGTCCCGCACCGAGCTGGACCGGCTGGTCGACACCGCCCTGCTGCTCTGGCCGCAACCGTGTCCCGCCGGAACCACGCCGTGACGCCCGGTCCCGACCGGTCGCCGCGACGGCGGCACGATTACGCCTCGACCGGCGTCCACATCCCTCCGGCGCGCCCCGACGCGACCACCGCCTCGACAAAGGCGACGCCCTCGACGCCGTCCTCGATCCCGGGCAGCCCGTCCGGATCGTCCTGCCCGTGCAGCAGGTCGGCCGCGTCCGCGTAGATCTGCGCGAACCCTTCGAGATACCCCTCGGGATGCCCGGCCGGGATCCGCGTCGCGTGCGCCGCCTGCCCCGACAGGCCGCCCAGCCCGCGATGCAGGACGCGCGGCGCCTCGCCGAGCCGGGTGACGCGCAGCTGGTTCGGATGCTCCTGCGACCAGTCCAGCCCGCCCGCTTCGCCGAACACGCGCAGCCTGAGCCCGTTCTCGTGGCCGACCGCGACCTGGCTGCACCACAGCGCCCCCCGCGCGCCGCCGTCGAAGCGCAGCAGCACCCGCGCGTCGTCGTCGAGCCGCCGGCCCGGCACGAAGGAGGACAGGTCGGCCAGCAGCGCCTCGACACGCAGTCCGGTGACGAAGCGGGCGAGGTGATACGCGTGCGTGCCGATGTCGCCGACGCTGCCGGCCGGCCCCGAGCGGGACGGGTCGGTGCGCCACGCCGCCTGCTTCTGCCCGCTCGCTTCCAGGTCCGTCGCCAGCCAGTCCTGCGCGTACTCCACCTGCACCACCCGGACCGGGCCGAGCGCGCCGCTCCCGACCAGCGCGCGCGCTTCGCGCACCATCGGGTAGCCGCTGTAGTTGTGGGTGAGCACGAACGGCAGGCCCGACGCCCGGACCGCCTCCCGCAGGGCGCGCGCGTCGGCCAGCGAGGTCGCCAGCGGCTTGTCGCAGATCACCGGGATGCCATGCCCGAGGAACGCCCGGCAGATCGCCACGTGGCTGTCGTTGGGCGTGACCACGGACACCACGTCGATGCGATCCTCCCGCGCTGCCTCCCCCGCCGCCATCTCGGCGAAGCTCCCGTAGGCGCGGTCGGGACGGACGTGCAGGGCCAGGGCGGACGCGCGCGCCTTCGACGACAAGGCGAAGAGCGAGATCATGAACGGGCGCGTG
>CAXTOD010000254.1:0-4382 GCA_964245705.1 uncultured Acetobacteraceae bacterium | reverse complement strand
GATGCGCGGCGAACGGGGATTTAGGCTCCCAGCAGGAAAACGTCAAGCAGGGGAACGGGAGAAAGTGGTCGGCAGGCCAGGATCACGCAACGCCGTGGTAGGTCCGGAACCAGGACACGAACCGCGGCACACCGGTGTCGAGCGCGGTTCTGGGCACCCAGCCGGCCAGCTCCTGCGCCGCATCCACCGAAGCCCATGTTGCCATAAGGTCGGCTGCAGGCCGCGGCACGATCCGGATTTCTGCACGGCGACCCAGTGCCTGCTCGAGAAGCTCGACCAGATGGGACACGCGCTCGCTGCGGCGGTTACCCAGGTTGAGGATCCGCACCCGGTCCACCGCGGGATCCGGCGGCAGCTCCAGCACGCGCAACACGCCGTCGACCACGTCGTCGACATAGGTGAAGTCGCGAGACAACCCCTCGCCCTCGTAGAGCGTCACCGGCTGCCCTTCGGCGATCGCACGGGCGAAGCCGTAATATGCCATGTCCGGGCGACCCCAAGGGCCGTAGACGGTGAAGAAGCGCAGGCCCGTCTGCGGGATGCCGTAGAGATGGCCATAGGCGTGCGAGATCAGCTCGCCCGACCGCTTCGTCGCGGCGTAGAGCGAGTTTGGACGGTCGGTGCGGTCGGTCTCGCGGAACGGCAGGCTGTCGTTCAGCCCGTAGACTGAGGAGGAGGAGGCGAACACCAAGTGCCGGAGCCGGTCCAGACGGCGGGCCGCCTCCAGCAGGGTGACGTGCCCGAGCACGTTGGCCTGCACGTAGACGTAGGGATCGACCATGGAATGCCGCACGCCGGCCTGGGCCGCCAGATGCACGATGCGGGTGATGCCGGGCTCGGCTGCGACCAGGGCGGCCATGGCGTCGCGGTCGGCGATGTCGGCCTCCAGGAACCGGTAGCCGGCGCGGCCGGACAGGCGCCCGCAGCGCGCCCGTTTCAGCGCCGGGTCGTAGTAGTGGTTCAGGTTGTCGAGGCCGATCACCTGCTCGCCGGCGTCAAGCAGCGCCAGCGTCACGTGGTGTCCGATAAAGCCGGCCCCTCCCGTCACCAGAACCGTCATGGCCGTCCTTCGCGCAAGGTCGTTTCATTACGCTTGTGGCGGTCCGCAGGCCCCGACGCAAGAACAACGGCCTGACCCGCGGCCCGTGCTGAACCATCCCGGGATGGCCGCGTTCTCCCGCAGCAAGACGCCAAGCCGCCGACATGATCGGACGGCCGGCATTCCTTCTCCCCTTCAAGCACGGAAGGCTTCATCCATGGCCACCAAGCAACGGCTGCACCCGACCCGCACCAAGCTCGAATCCAACGCCCGCAGCGTCGCCATTGACGTGCTGAACAAGCGCCTGGCCGACGGGCTGGACCTGTCCCTGATCACCAAGCAGGCGCACTGGAACCTGAAGGGGCCGCAGTTCATCGGCATCCACCTGATGCTGGACGGGTTCCGCGACGAGCAGGACGACCTGAACGACAAGATGGCCGAGCGGATCACGGCACTCGGCGGCACGGCGTTCGGCACCACACAGGCCATCACTGCGAACAGCCAGCTCACGGCGTACCCGACCGACATCTACCGCATCGCCGACCACCTGTCGGCGCTGATCGACCGCTACTCGACGTTCGGCAACGCCGTGCGCGAGAACATCGACGAGACCGACGAGGCGGGCGACCCGGACACCGCCGACCTGCTGACCGAGGTCAGCCGGGCAATCGACAAGCAGCTCTGGTTCCTCGAGGCGCACGTCCAGGAGCCGACCGGCGAGATGCGCGACGGCGACGGCTCGGGCCAGCGCGCGGCCTGAGCATCCTTGCCCTTGCGGCAGGCGGGCCGGAACAGACGCTCCGGTCGTTCCGCCGGCTGGGGCGGCCGATCCGTCCCGGCGGGACGCTAGGACTTCCCGAGGGCACCGAGCCCGGGGCCTTTCACCAGATCGCCGACCCGGATCCCGAGCCTGGCTGCGATCCCGCCCTGGAGCTCTAGCGTTGCCTTGGCGATGCCATGGCTGTCCACGTTGGCGAGGCTGTAGGGCACTGTGTTCTCGGCGATGTGCATGATTCGGTTGTCGGTGCCGATGAACACCATGTCCTCCGGCACCGGGCAGTGCTTCATCCACATGGCGCTCTGCTGCGGCTCTGGCCACACGAACAGCATGCCACTGCCGGCCGGGATGCTGGTGCGGAACATCAGCCCGATCTCCTGCTGCCGGGGGGTCTGGGCGAGCTCGACCAGGAACTCGTGCCGCGTCCCGTCCTGGCCGACTATCGCGAGGCGGTCCTGCTTCAGGGTAGGCTGGGCCGCGGTCGGCTCGGCATCCTGTGCCCTTGCCCCGTGCAGGCCGGGCGGCGCCAGCAGCGACGCCAGCAGCACCGTTATGGCTACATTAGGACGAACAGACATCACCGAGGATTCTCCGCAACCGTCCGGCCCATCCACCGGATCTCCGGCCGCACAGGACCTCCGCCCGGGACAAGTTGCAAGGTGCCTGCAGGTGCCCGGCCTAGGACAGGAAGGGGTTGGTGCGCCGCTCCCGGCCAATCGTGGAGCCGGCGCCGTGGCCGGGAACGATGGCGAGGTCGTCGCCGAGGCCGAGCAGCTTCGTCCTGATGCCCGCCAGCAGGGCCGCCTCGTCGCAATACGGAAAATCGGTGCGGCCGACCGAGCCGCGGAACAGGGTGTCGCCGACCAGGCCGAAGCGCCGCTCCTTCTCGATGAACACGAGGTGTCCCGGCGTGTGTCCCGGCACATGCACCACCTCAAGCCGGCAGCCGGCGAACGACAGCGTCTCGCCTTCCTCCAGGTATCGGTCGGGGATGACGTCCCGCATGTCGGCGATCCCCATGGCTGCGGCCTGCGCCGTGATGCCGGCGAGCAGGAAGGCGTCGCGCCGGTCCGGGCCGATCACCGGAACCGGCGCTTCGGATACCTGCGGCAACGCATCGCGGAGTGCCGCCGCACCGCCGGCATGGTCGAGATGGCCGTGGGTCAGCAGAATGGCCTCGACCGTCACGCCAAGCCCGCCCAGCCGTGCCAGGATCTGCGGCACGTCGCCGCCGGGATCCACCACCACGCCGCGTCCGGTGTCGCCGTCCCACAGGACCTGGCAGTTCTGCTGGAACGGAGTGATGACGACGATCTCGAGCTTCGGCGACGGCATCGGTCGGCACTCCTGGAGCGGGCTGGGCGTGAACCATCATGGCCTTCACATCATCCCCGTTCCAGACTGCATCCCCCGCCCGTTCGGACAAGCCCATGACCGATCCCCATCAGACCGACATCCGGCAGGCCGCTTTTCTGCCCGAAACGCCGCTCGACGACCCGCTGCTCCATGCCGCCCGTTGGCATGCCCGAGGCGAGGCGGTGGCGCTTGCGACCGTGACCGCGACCTGGGGCAGCTCGCCGCGTCCGGCCGGCAGCCAGATGGCGATCGGGAGCGCCGGCCAGATCGTGGGCTCTGTGAGCAGCGGCTGCGTGGAGTCCGACGTGGTCGAGGCGGCGCTCCAGACGCTGCGGGATGGGCAGCCGCGCCTGCTGTCCTATGGCGTCAGCGACGACAGCGCCTGGTCGGTGGGCCTGACCTGCGGCGGCACAATCAGCGTGTTCATCGAGCGGCTCGGCGACGCCGGCACCCGATGACGCCCGACACGCTGGCGCGGCTGATCGAGGCGAAGCGGTGCCGGCGAAGCGCGGTGCTGGCGACGCGTCTGGCCGACGGCGCGCAGGTTCTGCTGCGCCAGGACGAGGATGCGCTGCCGGACCTCGTGACCGTTCCGCCCGACGGGCTGGCCGCCGCCGCCGCGACGGCGGCCGCCGGCGAACGCAGCCAGCAGGTCGTCTTCGGGACCGACACTTGGTTCCTGCACGTGCACGTTCCGCCGCCACGGCTGCTGGTGGTTGGCGCGGTGCACGTCGCGCAGGCGCTGGCCCCGCTGGCGCGGATCGTCGGCCTGTCGGTCACGGTGATCGACCCGCGCCGGGGCTTCGCTACCGCCGAGCGCTTTCCCGTCACCGAGCTGGTGACGCTGTGGCCGGACGAGGCGCTGCATACGCTCGGGATCGACCGGCAAAGCGCTTTGGTAACCCTGACGCACGATCCGAAGCTGGACGATCCGGCGCTGGAGTTCGCCCTGCGGAGCCCGGCCTTCTACGTTGGCGCGCTGGGGTCCCGGAAGACGCAGGGCGCGCGACGTGACCGCTTGCGCGCGGCGGGCTTCGACGATGCGGCCCTGGCCCGCGTGCGCGGCCCGGTCGGGCTGGCGATCGGGGCGATCGGGGCGCCGGAAATCGCGCTGTCGATCCTGGCGGAGATCGTGGCCGTGCGCCGCGATGCGGCCCTGGCGACGCGGCATAGCCGGGAAGGATGAGCCCGCTCCGGGTCGGGGCGCTG
>CAXTOD010000253.1:335-4387 GCA_964245705.1 uncultured Acetobacteraceae bacterium | reverse complement strand
GGTCCGGCCGCGCGCGGCCGCGGACCGGGCGCCGGCGATGGCCGTGCCGTGAGTGCTGCACAGCGGGAGCCGGTCGAGGAGGCGCCGGGCCTCCGCCACTTCCTGGACCTGCGCGACCTGTCGTCCGCAACCCTGCGCCGGATCGTGGACGTGGCGCGGACCATGAAGGAGGAACGGCGCGGCCGGCGGCCGGTCGACCTGAAGCGGCCGCTGTTCGGGCTGACGCTCGGGCTGATGCTGGAAAAGCCGTCCACCCGCACCCGGGTGTCGTTCGAGGTGGCGATGCGCCAGCTCGGCGGCGAGGTGGTGGTGCTGAGCCCGCGCGACATGCAGCTCGGCCGTGGGGAAAGCATTCCCGACACCGGCCGCGTGCTGTCGCGCTTCCTCGACGCCATGGTGCTGCGCACCGACAGCCCGGCCAAGCTGCGCGAGCTGGCCGCGCATGCGAGCATCCCGGTGATCAACGGGCTCACCAGCGGCTCGCATCCGGTGCAGCTGCTGGCCGACATCCTGACCTTCGAGGAGCATCGCGGCCCGATCGCCGGCCGCACGGTCGCCTGGTGCGGCGACGGCAACAACGTCGCCGCGAGTTGGATCGAGGCGGCGATGCGCTACGGCTTCACCCTGCGCCTCGCCACGCCCTCCGACCTCCGGCCTTCGCCGGCGGTGCTGGACTGGGCGTCGCGGCAGGACGGTCCCGGCCGGATCGAGCTGGTGGACGATCCGCGAACGGCGGTGCGGGACGCAGCCTGCGTGGTCACCGACACCTGGACCAGCATGTCGGACGACCCGACCGAAAGCCGACACGCCCGGCTGGAAGCCTTCCAGGTGGACGCCGCACTGATGGCGGAGGCGGCGCCGGACGCCCTGTTCATGCACTGCCTGCCCGCCCATCGCGGCGAGGAGGTGACGGACGAGGTGATCGAGGGGCGCTGGTCGGTGGTGTTCGACGAGGCCGAGAACCGGCTGCACGCGCAGAAGGCGCTGCTGGCCTGGGCCCTGGGCGGGACGGACTGGGTCCGGGCGTCCACCGGCCTCGCAGCCGCGCCCGGCGCCGGGGCGGGCGTTCGCGATTGACCACGGGCGCCCCGGGTCCGAGCCGGCAGGGGAGATGCGCATGACGGCGATCGGCAACGATCCCGAGATCCCGTCCACCACCGAGGACGTGCCGGCCACGCCCGGCTGGGTCGAGGGCAGCGTGGAGGAGATCCTGTCCGTGCTGCCGCCGGAGCCGGCGCTGGCGGGCCTGCGCAACGCCTACCTCGACTGCCTGGCCGGCGCCCGCGGCCCGGGCGACGTCGACGCCGCGCACGACCGGTGCCGGCGCAGCCTGATCGACACCTTGCGCGACCGGCAGCACGTGCCGGCCCCGCTGCTGCAGCGGATCGAGGGGGCGCTGGAAGCGCTGGAAGCGGAGATCACCAGCCGCACCTGAGCCGCACGCGCCGGGCGGCGGCATGACCTCGCCGGCGGAGGGGACGCTGGCAGCCCGGTCCGGGGCGCACTATTTTGGCCGCATGGTCGACACCCCCGCCTTTCTCGATTCCAGCCGCCCCGACGTTCCCGACATCGTCGTGCCGCGCGGCGTCACCCCGTTCTTCCTGCCCGGCCGCCCGGTGCGCGGCCGGCTGGTGCGTCTGGGCCCGCTCGCCGACGCGCTGCTGAGCCGGCACGACAACCCGCCTCCGGTCACCCGCCTGGCCGGCGAGGCGCTGGCGCTGGTGGCCGGCCTCGCCTCGGCGCTGAAGTTCCGCGGCTCGTTCAGCCTGCAGGCCAAGGGCGACGGCCCGGTGTCGATGATGCTGGCCGACTGCACCGAGTCCGGCGCGCTCAGGTTCCATGCCCGCAGCGATTCGGAGCGGCTGGGCGCCCTGCTCGACGCCGACCCGGCGCCGGGGGCGCGGGCGCTGCTGGGCCAGGGCTACATGGCGTTCAGCGTCGACCAGGGGCCGGACACCGAGCGCCACCAGGGCATCGTCGCGATCGAGGGCGACACGCTGGGCGCCATGGCCGGGCACTACTTCGAGACCAGCGAGCAGCACGCCTGCGCCATCCGGCTCGCCTGCCGCAACACCGGCACCGGCTGGCGCGCCGGCGCCCTGGTGCTGGAGCGGATCGCGGCGGAGGGCGGCCTCGTGCCCGGCAAGGAGCTGGACAACGACGTGCTGGACCGGGCGATGATCAACCGGGACGGCACCGACGCGGAAGCCTGGAGCAACGCCCTGGCCCTGGCCGGCACCCTGAGCGACGACGAGCTGCTCGACGACGCCCTGCCGCCGGAACAGCTGCTCTTCCGCCTGTTCCACGAGCAGGGGGTGGCGGCGGACCTGCCGCGGGCGCTGGCCTATGGCTGCCGCTGCTCGCGCGCCAGGCTGGCCGGCATCCTGGAAGGCTTCCCGGCGGAGGACCTGGACCACATGCAGGTGGGCGGCGACATCGTCATGACCTGCGAGTTCTGCGCGCTGGATTTCCGTTTCCCGCGGGAAACGATTCAGGGTAGCTGAACGCAACCTGCGCTTGCTGGACAGGGCAGAGGTTTGTAGCGTTCGGGCGGTTGTTGCGCTGGGAGGTTCAGGTGCCGATTTGGCCGGTCTCGTTCATCGACGGCATCTTCCAGGTGGCCGATGCCGATGGCGCGCACTACCCCATCACCATGCAGGGCAACGGCGTGCCGCATTTCAACCCAGGGTGGAGTCCGCGCGGGCTGCAGACCGGGCTGGCGCCGTTCCACATCCTCGAGCTCGACCACGTGAGCGGCGCCAGCGCGTTCTGGCTGCTCGACAACGGGCTCGACTTCCGCGGCAACGCCATCGCCCACCTGCGCGCCGAGGACCGGGTGCGCTACTTCACCCATGTCGAGCCGCTGGTGCAGAGCCTGTTCGACGAGTCGGTCAAGGCGCCGAACTCGGCGATCCCGGCGGCGGCGCACGAGTTCGACGGCTTTCTGCCGGCGTCGGTGCACGAGCTGCTGGTCGAGGCGACCGACCGCGCGGTCGGCCGGCCCGACACCGTGTTCCTGGACCGTCTGGACGAGCTGGGCGGCTTCGGGCGCGACGGCATCGGCCTGTCGCCGTCCTGGATCGCGAACGCCCTGCGCCCGGCGGAAGCCACCCAGGAGCGGCTCGACCTGCCAGGCCACGGCGCGCTGCGGCATTTCGACCGCGGCCTCGGGATCGCCTACTACGTGCTGGAAGGCGCGGACGCGTCCGACCGCCACCTTTACGTGCCGGCGGTGCGCGCGGTGTTCACCCGGAGCGCGCCCGGACCGGACACGCTGGTGCTGCTGACGCAGCTGATCGTCTGGTATGCGATCCATACCGACCGGGCGGTGATGCTCCCGGAAGCGGACGGACTCGAGCCGGGGCTGGTGCATGTGGTCCCGCCGCCGCAGCACGGCCTCGGCGAGCCGCCGGACGAACCGGCCCGCGATGCCGGTCGCGCCGCCGCGGCGGATGCGCGTCCGGACGCAGCGCTGCCATATGGGGACTCGGTGGTGGACACGGTGCTGCCGACGCCGATGCCGGCGGAACCGATCCTGCCGACCCACGAGCCGGAGATGACGCCGCCGGCCGCAGCCGACGCGCACTACCGCGGCTACGTCGAGCCCGACCCCGTGCGGAGCGCGCAGGACGAGGACGAACCGGAGCCGGCCTATGCCGCGTCCTACCGCGAGCCGGCCGGCGCCGACGCCGCGCACTACGTGCACGCGCCGCTCGTGCCGTCCGCGGCGCCGCCCCGGCAGAACTGGTGGCAACGCCTTCTCGGGCTCGGCCAGGGTTGATGACACGGCTGATCCCGGGCCTCGGCCTGGCGGCGGGCCTCACCGCCACCCTGTTCCTGTCCGGATGCGGCGGTGGCGGCGGCGAGGAGGCCAGGACGTTCAAGCCGCTGTCCTACAGCTACCTGACCCCGCTCCGGCTGAACGTGGGCGCCATCCGCATCGAGGATCATTCGACGCCGCCCGCCGGCCCGGGCGACCTGGCGCAGGAGGCGCCGGTTCCGCCGGAGGAGGCGCTGCGCCGGATGGCGCAGGACCGGCTGGTGGCCGCGGG
>CAXTOD010000253.1:0-325 GCA_964245705.1 uncultured Acetobacteraceae bacterium | reverse complement strand
CATCGACCAGGCGGCGATCACCGGAGATCCGGACGGCCCGCTGAACGGCACGCTGGCGGTGCACCTCGACATCATCGGCAGGAACGGCGGCCATTCCGGTTATGCCGAGGCGCACGTGTCGCGCCAGTTCGTGCCGGGCGCCGGCACCGACAATGACGGCCTCAAGTCCGAACTCTACAACCTGACCGCGCAAATGATGCAGGACATGAACGTGGAGTTCGAGTTCCAGCTGCGCCGCACCCTGTCGGACTGGATGGTGGACGCGTCCGGCGCCCCGGTCGCGGCGGGCGTGGAACAGCAGCCGCTGGCGACGCCGGGCCAGAAC
>CAXTOD010000252.1:0-4392 GCA_964245705.1 uncultured Acetobacteraceae bacterium | reverse complement strand
TCGTAGCCGGGCGCGGCGAGGGCGCGGGCAAGGGAGGGGTGGGTGGCGGGAAAGGGCATGCGGGGGTCCATGACAGACGCGCGACCGGTCGCCCGCAGCCGCCGCGACGAGCGTGGGAAGGGCGATGCGATCGGGTTGATGACCCGGCACATAAAGAGCCCGGCCGGCAAAAGCCAGGTAAACCGCCGCGCGTGCCCGTCATGGCCTCCGCGCGACGGGCGCGCAGGGGCTTCTACCGGGCGTTGGCCGCCAGCCAGCGGTCGATCGCGCCTTGGGCGGTATGCACCGCCACCTTGAACGAGCCGCGCAGCCCTTCGCCGCGCGCGACGCCGCATTCCGCGCCGGCTTCCGGGCCGTCCGGCGGGAAGATGGTCCACGGCCGGCCGCGCTCGGTGTCCTGGCCGATCACGTAGCGGCAGTCACGATAGGTCAGGATCTGCTGCATCGAGGCTCCGCAGGCTGGCAGGTCCCGCTTGAACGCCGGTGCTCCGGAACCGTTCGCTACGGTTCCTGGGCCGGAATGGGATGCAGCAGCGCCAGGCTCGCCGGGTCGCTGCCGAGCGACGGGTGGTAGCCCGGCCGCAACGTCAGGCGGTTGGCCTGCTCGAAGGCATAGCCGAGCCCCAGCAGCCGCGCTTCCGACCAGGCCGGCCCGATGAAGGACAGGCCGACCGGCAGGCCAGACACCAGCGCCATCGGCACCGTCAGGTGCGGATAGCCCGCCACCGCCGGCAGGGTGCCGGCGCTGCCCATGTCGTGGTCGCCGTCGATCGTGTCGATCAGCCAGGCGGGGGCTCCGGTCGGGGCCACCAGCGCGTCGAGGTGGTCCGTCGCCAGCAGCCGGTCGATCCCGTCCGGGCCGGCGCGGCGGTGGGCGTTGTCGCGCGCGGTCTGGTAGGCCGGGTCGTCGAGGCCCTTGGTCGCTTCCGCCTTCAGGAACAGCTCCTGCCCGAACAGGCCGAGCTCGCGGTCGCGGTGCGCCTGGTTGAAGGCGATCAGCGCCGACAGGGTGGCCGGCTGGCCCCTGGCCGGGGTGCCGGCGAGGTAGGCGTTCAGCCC
This sequence comes from uncultured Acetobacteraceae bacterium, assembly GCA_964245705.1. GTDB lineage: Bacteria > Pseudomonadota > Alphaproteobacteria > Acetobacterales > Acetobacteraceae > Lichenicola. Next base: position 3,333 of record CAXTOD010000252.1, on the reverse strand, counting down.
GTCCTTGAGCTCGTACAGCAGCACGGTCTGCTCGTCGGCGCCGATGGCGTCGAGGTCGGGGAAGCTCGGGATCTCGACCACCGTGGCGCCCTGCTGTCGGAGCACGGCGAGGGCGGCGTCGAACGCCTGGTCGAGCTCGGGATGGTAACCGGCGGCGAAGCGCATCACGCCGATCCGGCGGCCCTTGAGTGCGCCGGCGTCGAGGGCAGCCAGGTAGTCGGTGCGGTGGGCGTCGGCGTCCCGCGTCGCCGGGTCGGACGGGTCGCTGCCGGCGATCACGCCGAGCAGCCGGGCGTTGTCGGCGACCGTGCGCGTCATCGGCCCGGCGGTGTCCTGGGTCGCCGAGATCGGGATGATGTGGGTGCGCGGGATCAGCCCGACCGTGGGCTTGAGCCCGACCAGGCCGCTGATGGAGGCGGGACAGGTGACGGAGCCGTCGGTCTCGGTGCCGATCGCCGCCGCCGCCAGCGAGGCGGACACCGCGACGCCGCTGCCCGACGAGGAGCCGCAGGCCGAGCGGTCGAGCGCGAACGCGTTGCGGGTGAGGCCGCCGGCGCCGCTCCAGCCGCTGACCGAGCGCGCGCCGCGCATGTTGGCCCATTCCGACAGGTTGGTCTTGCCCAGGATCACCGCACCGGCGGCGCGCAGCCGCGCCACCAGCGGCGAGTCGCGGTTGGTGAGGTTGTGCCGGAGCGCCAGCGAGCCGGCGGTGGTCGGCACCGGGTCCCTGGTCTCGATGTTGTCCTTGACCAGCACCGGGACGCCGTCGAGCGGCAGGGCATGGCCGGCGGCGCGCCGGCGGTCGCTGGCTTCGGCCTCGGCGGGGGCGTCCGGGTTCAGCGCCAGCACCGCGTGCAGCGACGGGCCGGCCTGGTCGATCGCGGCGATCCGCGCGGTGTAGGCGCGCACCAGGGCGGTCGAGGTCACCCGGCCGGCGGCGAGGTCTGCTTCCACCTCGGCCATGCTCCGCCCTTCGACGGCATAGGGCGAGGCGGCCTGGTGCGGCTGGTCGGCGGACATGGCGAGGCTCCCCCAGGAGATGCTGCACAGCAGCGCCGCCACGATGCGGCGTGGCCGGATGGATGGTACGAAGGAGACGGAAGCGCGGTGCGGCATGGTGGCTTTCGGGCTGGACGCGGCACGCTACCAGCAAACGCCGCGCCGTCGCGACCGGGGGGAGCCGGTTCAGGGTGCCGGCGGGGGATGGGACGCGGCCCAGCGGTCCATCTCGGCGATCTCGCGCTTCTGCGCGGTGATGATGTCGCGGGCCAGACGGCGCAGTCCGGGATCGCGGCCATAGCGCAGCTCGACCTCGGCCATGTCGATGGCACCCTGGTGGTGCGGCGTCATCATCGACACGAAGTCGCGGTCGGGATTGCCGGTGACTGGCGCGCGGTCCATCGCGCGCTGCATGACGGTCATCCCGGACATCATCGCCCGGTCCGCGGCACTGCCGGCACCGGCCGAAGCGCCCATCGCCATCTCGGCGGCCCGGGCGAGGCAGGGCGGCACCCCGGCGAGCAGGGCGCAAAGCAGGATCCTGCGGATGGACACACGGCGCTGGTCGATCATTCTGGCTTTCCTGGTAATGGCAGGCCCGTCCTGCAGGCGCCGGAAGCGGATGCCAAGGCTGCCATCGCGCCGCGGCCGGTCGCAACCCATGTCCACGCTTCGCGCACCGAGCCGCGATCCCGTATAGGAGCGCCGATGCAGCTCAGCTTCCACAAGATGCATGGGGCCGGAAATGATTTCGTCGTGCTCGACGGGCGTGTCCGCCCGCTCGACCTGTCGCGGGACAGCATCATCCGTCTGGCCGACCGGCATACCGGGATCGGCTGCGACCAGCTGGTGCTGCTGGACGCGGGCGGAGCGCCGGGCGAGGTGGGCGCGCGCTTCTTCAATCCGGACGGCAGCGAGGCGGATGCCTGCGGCAACGCCACCCGCTGCGTCGCCTTCCTGGTGACGAACGGGGAGCCGGGGCGGGAGGTCGCGGTGCGCACGCGTGCGGGACGCCTGCCGGCGCGGGTGCTGCGGCACGGGCTGGTCGAGGTGGAGATGGGCGCGCCGGCGCTGGGCTGGCGCGACCTGCCGCTGGCCCGGGACGCCGACACGCTGCACCTGCCGCTCGGCGGGGATCCCGCCGGCTGCTCGATGGGCAACCCGCATGCGACCTTCTTCGGCCACCCGGGCGATCCCGGGCTGGTCGGGCCGGCGCTGGAATGCCACCCGCTGTTCCCGGAGCGCGCCAACATCGGCTTCGCCACCGTGCTGTCGCCGGACCGGTTGCGCCTGGTGGTGTGGGAGCGCGGCGCCGGGCTGACCCGCGCCTGCGGTTCCGGCGCCTGCGCGGCCGCGGTCAACGCGGCGAGGCGGGGGCTGACCGGCCGGCGCGTTTCGGTCGAGATGCCGGGCGGGGTGCTGGAGGTCGACTGGCGCGAGGACGGGCCGGTGCGCATGACCGGGCCGGCGGCGCTGGCCTTCACCGGCACCGTGTCGCTGGACGATCCCCGATGAGCGGGTCACAGATCGGGCCGGAGATCCTCACCTTCGGCTGCCGGCTGAACACGGTCGAGAGCGAGGTGATGCGCACGCATGCCGGGGGGATCGAGGAGCTGGTGATCGTCAACACCTGCGCCGTCACCAGGGAGGCCGAGCGCCAGGCGCGGCAGGCGGTCCGGCGCACCCACCGCGACCGGCCCGGGGCGCGCATCGTGGTCACCGGTTGCGCCGCCCAGCTCGATCCCGCCGCCTGGAGCGCACTGCCCGGCGTGGTGCGGGTACTGGGCAACGAGGACAAGCTGCGGCCGGACAGCTGGAGCGAAGACGTGCTCGGCGCCGGAAACGCGGTGTCCGACATCATGGCGGCACGGGACACGGCGGCGCACCTCCTCACCGACTTCGCCGGGCGCGCGCGGGCGTTCGTGCAGGTGCAGCAGGGCTGCGACCACCGCTGCACCTTCTGCATCATCCCGTTCGGGCGCGGCCCGAGCCGGTCGGTGCCGGTCGGCGCGGTGGTGGAGCAGGTGCGGGCGCTGGTGCACAAGGGCTACCGCGAGGTGGTGCTGACCGGGGTGGACGTCACCTCCTATGGCGGCGACCTGCCGGGCCGGCCGGCGCTGGGGCAGCTGGTGCGCCGGCTGCTGGCGCTGGTGCCGGAGCTGCCGCGGCTGCGGCTGTCGTCGCTCGACCCAGTGGAGATCGACGACGAGCTGTGGCGGCTGATCGCCGACGAGCCGCGGCTGATGCCGCACCTGCACCTGTCGCTGCAGGCCGGCTCCGACCTGGTGCTGAAGCGGATGAAGCGCCGGCATGGGGTGGCGGACGCGGCAAGGG
>CAXTOD010000251.1:0-4414 GCA_964245705.1 uncultured Acetobacteraceae bacterium | reverse complement strand
GCTCTGCACGCGGCGCCGGCGCTGCCGCCTCTGCGCGAACCTCCGGCTGCCGGTCACGGGCCTTGTCCGGACGGCGCGCCGGCTTCTCCCCCGTCCTGTCCGCCGGCCGCTCGGCCGTCCTGCCGCGCCCGCGACCCTGCCTGCCGCCTTCGGACCAGTCCGCCGTGGCGATCCCGTCCACGGAAAGCGGCGGGATCGGGTGCCCGATCAGCTTCTCGATCGCCTCCACGAAGCCGCGGTCGTCCGGCGAGGCGATGGTGTAGGCGTGCCCGCTCCTGCCGGCGCGCCCGGTGCGGCCGATCCGGTGCACGTAGTCCTCGGCGTGGATCGGCACGTCGAAGTTGAACACGTGGGAAAGACCGCCGATGTCGATGCCCCGCGCCGCCACGTCCGAGCACACCAGCATCTGGATCTCGCCGCTCTTGAACTTCTCCAGCGTGGAGAAGCGCAACGACTGCGCCAGGTCGCCGTGCAGCGCCCCGGCGGAGAAGCCGTGCTTGGTCAGCGACTTGTACAGGATGTCGACGTCGCGCTTGCGGTTGCAGAAGATGAGCGCGTTCTGCACGTCCTCGGCGCGGATCAGCTTGCGCAGCGCCTTGCGCTTGTCGATCTCCTCCACCACCGCGAGCCCGGCCACGATCAGCGGCGCCACCGAGGCGGCGCGGCTGACGGTGATCTCCTTCGGATTCTGCAGGAACGCGTCGGCCAGCCTGCGTATCTCCGGCGCCATGGTGGCGGAAAAGAACAGCGTCTGCCGGGTCGGCGACAGCAGGGTGACGATGCGCTCGACGTCGGGGATGAAACCCATGTCCAGCATGCGGTCCGCCTCGTCGATCACCAGCGTGCGCGTCTGCGTCATCAGCAGCCCGCCGCGCTCGAACAGGTCGAGCAGCCGGCCCGGCGTCGCGATCAGCACGTCGACGCCTGCGTTCAGCGCCGCCTTCTGGTCGTTCATGCTTTCGCCGCCGATCAGCAGCGCATGGGTGAGCTTGGTGTACTTGCCGTACATCACGAAGTTCTCGGCCACCTGCAGCGCCAGTTCCCGCGTCGGCTCCAGGATCAGCGAGCGCGGCATCCGTGCCCGGGCGCGCGAGCCCGACAGGATGTCCAGCAGCGGCAGGGTGAACGAGGCGGTCTTGCCGGTTCCGGTCTGCGCCACGCCCAGCACGTCGCGGCCGGCCAGCACCACCGGGATCGCCTGCGCCTGGATCGGGGTCGGATGGCGGTAGCCCATCTCGGCCACCGCGCGCAGGATCGGCTCCGACAGGCCGAGCTCGGTGAACGGCGGCAGGACCTCGGCCAGCGGCGCGGCGGCCGGCCCGCCGCCCGCCGCCGGGTCGGTCGCCGCGCCGGCCCCGCCGCCATGCATGGCGAACTCCACCATGTCGAGCGTTTCCCCCGGCTCCGCCTCGGGCTCCCCGTCTTGCCCCGGGTCCTCTGCCAAGTCCTCTGCCCGATCCTCCGCCAAGTCCTCCGGCGAACGCTGCGGGACCTGCCCGGGCCCTGCCTGGACGTGCTCGTCGGACAGCCCGTCGGTCGGACCAGCCGTGCTGGTGATGGTATCGCTCAAAAACGTTCTCGACCCTGCTGGTGTGCGGAACTCGGGGTGCTAGGCGCCGCGGCCATCGGCCCGGTGCGGCGGCGGACAGGTCGACCGGTCTCGTGGTCGGACCGCTTGCCAATCCGGCATGGCCGCGGCACGCAGCCGGTCGCGACGACACGGTGTCGCTCGGGCCCCTCGCGGTCCACGCTGCGTATCCGCACATCGCTTGAGAAAGTCAAGCGCCGCGCGCCTCGGGAACCTATCGTTTCGGGTCCCGTTCCGAGGAACGCTGCACCCTGACGAGGTTGACCCGCATTGCCCTACACCGCCCTGCCGATCGAGGAGTACGGCCTGATCGGCGACTGCGTCAGCTGCGCCCTGGTCGGCCGCAACGGCTCGATCGATTGGCTGTGCTGGCCTCGCTTCGACAGCGCCGCCTGCATCGCTGCCCTGGTCGGCAGCGAGGAGAACGGCCGCTGGCTGCTGGCGCCGGTCACGGTACGAAGCAGCAGCCGCGGCTACCGCGACAACGGGCTGGTGCTGGAAACGGTGTTCCAGACCGACACCGGCAGCGTCGCCGTGATCGACTTCATGCCGGTCGGCGTGCCGTCGCCGTCGATCGTGCGCATCGTCGAGGGGCGCACCGGCAGCGTCGAGATGACCCACGAGCTGCGGCTGCGCTTCGACTACGGCATGTCGGTGCCGTGGGTGACGCGGCTCGCCGAGGACGCCGGCATCGTCGCCGTGGCCGGCCCGGCGCAGGTCGTGCTGCGCACCCCGGTGCCGCTGGAAGGCGAGGACATGAAGACCGTGAGCCGCTTCACGGTGAAGGCGGGCGAGCGGACCAGCTTCGTGATGAGCTACGGCCCGTCGCACCTCCCGCCGCCGCTGCCGCTGGACGTCGACCGCGTCCTGGCCGGCACGCTGGCCCATTGGGAGGAGTGGGCGTCGCGCTGCGCCTACGAGGGCCCGCACGAAAAGGCGGTGCGCCGGTCGCTGGTGACGCTGAAGGCGCTGACCTTCGCCGAGACCGGCGGCATCGTCGCCGCCGCCACCACGTCGCTGCCGGAACAGGTCGGCGGCCCGCGCAACTGGGACTACCGCTTCTGCTGGCTGCGCGACGCCACCCTGACGTTGATGGCGATGATGACCGGCGGCTACTATGACGAGGCCAGGCGCTGGCGCGACTGGCTGCACCGTTCCGTCGCCGGCAGCCCGGAGCAGCTGCAGATCATGTACGGCATCGGCGGCGAGCGGCAGCTGATGGAATGGGAGGTGCCCTGGCTCGCCGGCTACGAGAACTCCTCGCCCGTGCGCGTCGGCAACGCGGCTGCCGGCCAGCTGCAGCTCGACGTGTACGGCGAGGTGATCGCGGCCCTGCACCTGGCCCGGCGCGAGAACCTGCGCGACGCCGCCCATGGCTGGTCGCTGCAGGTCGGCCTGCTGGAGCACCTGGAGCAGATCTGGATGGAGCCGGACGAGGGCATGTGGGAGGTGCGCGGCGGCCGGCAGCAGTTCACCGTGTCCAAGGCGTTCTGCTGGATGGCGTTCGACCTGTCGATCAAGGACGTCGAGAGCTATGACCTGCCGGGGCCGCTGGAGCGCTGGCGCGGCGTCCGCGATGCCATCCACAAGGCCATCTCCGACCAGGGCTTCAGCAAGGCCAAGAACAGCTTCACCCAGTCCTTCGGCTCCGAGGCGCTGGACGCCGGGCTGCTGCTGCTGCCGGTGATCGGCTTCCTGCCGCCGGACGACCCGCGCATCGTCGGCACGGTCGCCGCGATCGAGCGCGAGCTGCTGGTGGACGGGTTCGTGCTGCGCTACCGCACCGAGCAGACTTCCGACGGTTTGACCGGCGAGGAGGGCGCCTTCCTGGCCTGCTCCTTCTGGCTGGTGGACACCTACGTGCTGCTCGGCCGCTACGACGAGGCGGAAGCGCTGTTCGAGCGGCTCACCGGGCTGGCGAACGACCTCGGGCTGCTGGCGGAAGAGTACGATCCGCGCCTCAAGCGCCAGGTCGGCAACTTCCCGCAGGCCTTCTCGCACGTGGCCCTGGTCAGCGCCGCCGGCCACCTGCGCGACCGCAAGGTGCCGTTGCGCGGCGAGGTGGACGAGGCCGCCTGACCGGCACCGCGTCCCGCGTCAGAACACGTGGTCGAGCGAGGCGACCACCACCACCACCCCGCCCAGCAGCAGGTTCACGCTGACCAGCGAACGGATGGTGTCGAACGTCGCCGGCTGCGGCCGCAGCGCCCTGTGCGCCTTGCGGAACGGGCCGAAGAAGGCATAGGCGAACACCAGCGCCATGATCACGCCCAGCGCCTGCATGGTCTGGATGTGCCAGTCCGGGTTGTTGAACCCGCCCAGCGGGAAGGCCAGCATCAGCCAGCCGGTCACCAGCACCAGCGGCATCACGTGCCAGACCAGCCGGAAGAAGCGGCGCAGCGTTTGCAGGTGCACCGAGTTGCGCTGCGTGGCGTCGAGCAGGCCGAGGCTCGGCCGCAGCACGAACAGGGCATAGGCGGCGCCGCCGAGCCAGGTCGCCCAGCTCAGCAGGTGCACCGCCAGCACCAGCCCCCATAGCGGGCTGGTGAAGGCGTCCGCGCTGCTCATGGTCTGCCCGGTCATGTACTGGAACTCCTCGATGCGGTGCACGCTGATCGCGTCTTCGCGCCGCCAAGGCAAGGCGGAACCTGGAGGCCGGGGCAGGGCGTTGCGGCAGGACCGGACAGGAGGACGCGCCGCATGGACGACATCCCGACCGCCCTGCGCCTGCTGACGCCGGCACAGATGGCCGGGCTGGACCGCGCGGCGGCGGCAAGCCCGGCCGGCGCGTACCCGCTGATGGAGAACGCCGGGCGCGCCGTGGCC
>CAXTOD010000250.1:0-4414 GCA_964245705.1 uncultured Acetobacteraceae bacterium | reverse complement strand
GTGCTGTCGGCGCTGGTGGCGACCGGGCTGGCGATGCCGCATCGCCACCGCGCGCTGTTCGCCGCCGACCCGCCGCGGGCGCCGCTGCAGGCGGCCCGCGCGCTCCGCTTCGTTGAGCTGCCGCACGACGACCTGGCGGTCACCGACGCCGCCACAGGACAGCGGATCGCGCTGGTGGCCGCCGGCGGCAACGGCTTCCTGCACGGCATGGTGCACGGGCTGTCGGCGACCCGGCGCCGCAACGGCGTCGACCTGGCGAGGCCGTATGCCTTGTCGCTGTACGCGGACGGACGGCTGGTGCTGAGCGACCCGCCGACCGGCACCGCGATCGACGTCGAGGGCTTCGGCCCGACCAACGAGGCCACCCTGCTCCGCTTCCTCGGCTCGCCAGGGGTCGCGCCGTGAGCGCCCGGACCCTGTCGGTGCGCTGCGACGTCGACATCGAGCAGACCCGCGACAGCTTCCATGCCCACGCCGTGCCGGACGGCGTGGCGCTGCGGCCGGGCGACGCGGTGCTGGTGCACGACGTGCCGACGCGGATCGCGTTCGGGCAGCGCCTGTCCTGCGAGTGCCGGGCGACGGTGCGCCGCGCCGGGCCGCTGGCACGGCTCTGGACCCGCGCCACGTCGATCTTCTCGCTGACCACGCTCTACGAGGTCGGCTTCGAGCCGCACGATCCGGCTGCCCTGGAGGCTCCATGAACGCCATCTCCCCGGCCGGACCGCGGCCGGTGCCGGTGCCGAACGACGCCACGCGCGAGGCGCAGCAGGACACGGTGCTGAGCCCGCGCTTCTACACCACCGACTTCCCCAAGATGGACCGCATCGACGTGCGGGGGGTGCGGGCGGAATGGGACGAGCTGATCGCCGAGCTGAAGCGCGACAGCAACCGGTCCCACTTCATCCGCGACGAGTCGTTCGACCTCGACCTGTCGACGCTGCCGCCGGCGCTGCGCCGCGAGTTCCTCGACTTCCTGGTCAGCTCGGTGACGGCGGAGTTTTCCGGCTGCGTGCTGTATGCCGAGATCAAGAAGCGGATCACCAACCCGGACATACGCGAGCTGTTCGCGCTGATGACGCGCGACGAGGCGCGGCATGCCGGCTTCATCAACGACACGCTGAAGGATTTCGGCGTCGGCGTCGACCTGGGCTTCCTGGCGCGCGAGAAGAAGTACACCTTCTTCAAGCCGAAATTCGTGTTCTACGCCACCTACCTGTCGGAGAAGATCGGCTACGCCCGCTACATCACCATCTTCCGCCAGCTCCAGCGCCATCCGGAGCGGGAGTTCCACCCGATCTTCCGCTGGTTCGAGAAGTGGTGCGAGGACGAGTTCCGCCACGGCGAAGCGTTCGCGCTGCTGATGCGCTCCGACCCGTCGCTGCTGCGCGGCGTCAACAGGCTTTGGATCCGCTTCTTCCTGCTGGCGGTGTTCGCCACCATGTACGTGCGCGACCACGCGCGGCCGGTGTTCCACGCGGCACTCGGCCTGGACCCGACCGAGTACGACTTCACCGTGTTCCGCATCACCAGCGAGATCTGCCGCCAGGTGTTCCCGGTGGAGCTGCCGCTCGACGACCCGCGCTTCCGGCGGGGGCTCGAGCGCATGCGCCGGATCAACGCGGCGATCGGGCGCGCACGCGCCGAGGGCGGCGTGCTGGGCCGGGTGCGGCGGATCGGCCTGATGGGTGCTGCCGGGATCGGGTTCGCGCGCCTGTTCCTGCTGCCCGCGAAGCGAAACGCGCCGCCGCCGCAGGTGCGGCTGTCGCCGGCCTGGTAGGAACCCATCCGATGTCCGTCTATGTCCTGCCGGTGCTGTTCGCCCTGTTCGTCTGGTGGTTCAGCACCGGGCTGATCATGTACCTCGACGGGCTGCCGCGCCGCACCTTCCGCTGGAGCATGCTGGGCGCCACCGTGCTGCTGCTCGCGTCGCTGTGGGAGCTGCGCATCTCCAGCCAGGACGCCACCGTGCGGGGCGCATACCTCGCCTTCACCTGCGGGCTGCTGGCCTGGGGCTGGCAGGAGATCTCGTTCTACATGGGCTTCGTCACCGGGCCGCGCGACGCGCCGTGCCCGGAAGGCTGCCGCGGCTGGCGCCATTTCGGCCACGCGATCCAGACCAGCCTGTGGCACGAGCTGGCGATCATCGCCGCCGCCGTCGCCGTGGTGGCGCTGACCTGGCACGCGCCGAACCAGGTCGGCACCTGGACCTTCATGGTGCTGTGGTGGATGCACCAGAGCGCCAAGCTCAACGTGTTCCTGGGCGTGCGCAACCTCAACGAGGAGTTCCTGCCCGAGCACCTGCAGTTCCTGCGCTCGTTCCTGACCAAGAAGCCGATGAACCTGCTGTTCCCGGTCTCGGTGACGGTGTCGACGGTGATCACCGTGCACCTGGTGCAGATGGCGGGCGCGCACGGCGCCACCCTGTTCCAGCAGGCGGGCTTCACCTTCCTGGCCACCATGATGACGCTGGCGATCGTCGAGCACTGGCTGCTGATGCTGCCGCTCCCGGCGGCAGCACTCTGGGGCTGGAGCCTGCGCTCGCGCGGCAAGGCCAGGCCGTTCGACGTCGAGGTGGTGGCGGGCTTCCTGGGCGCCGGCAAGACCACCTTCCTGCGCAACGTGCTGTCGGGCAGCCGGCCGGAACTGCGCACCGTGGTGCTGGTGAACGACTTCGCCGCCGTGGGCGTCGACGGGTCCCTGCTGCGCGAGCGCGGCGCCGACGTGGTGGAGCTGCCGAACGGCTGCATCTGCTGCTCGCTGCGCAAGGACCTGACCGCGCAGATCCGCGGCATCGTCGCGCAATGGTCGCCCGAGCGCATCCTGATCGAGCCAAGCGGCGTCGCCGACGTCGCGGCGCTGATCGGCGTGCTGTCGCAGCCGACGCTCAAGCCGCTGGTGCGACGCCTGCACGTCAGCGCGGTGATCGACGCCGGCGCCTTTCTGCGCGGCTTCGCCCGCATGCGGCCGTATTTCGAGGCCCAGGCCCGGGTGGCCGACGTGCTGGTGGTGAACAAGGTCGACCTGGTGTCGCCGGCCGAGCGCGGCATGGTCGAGACGACGCTGCGCGCGCTCAACCCGTCCGCGCGCATGGTCCCGGCCCAATTCGGCATCGCCCTTCCGGACCCGGTCCCGGCCGCCGCGGCGATCGAGCCGCCCGTCCCGGTCGGCGGGCCGTCCGGGCATCACGACCATGGACATGACCATGGGCACGACCATCGCCATCGGCACGACGGTGGCGACCACCATGACCACCGGCACGACCACGAGGCCGGCCACGCCCATGTGCACGAGGACGGCCTCGGCTTCACCTCCTGGATCGCGACGCTTGACGGCGACTGCGATCCCGAGCTGGTGCAGGAGCTGCTGGACGCCGTCTGCTGCGGCGGGTTCGGCGGCATCGAGCGGTTGAAGGGGATCGCGCGCGCCGGCGACGGCTGGATGCGCTTCGACGTCGCCGGCGGACGTGCCAGCATGGCCGCCTTCGCCGCCGACCCGACCGAGGAACCGCGGGCGGTGGCAATCGGACGCGGCATGGACGAGGATCGGCTCCGCGCCGCGTTCGCGGCCTGCATGCGCATCCCCTCGCTCATCGCCTGACTGCAAGCAACATCGTCCCGGAGGACGCCATGCACTACGAAGCCTTCTTCCGCGAGCAGCTGGCCGGCCTGAAGCGGGAGGGCAACTACCGCCACTTCGCCGAGCTCGAACGCCTGGCCGGCCGCTTCCCGCGCGCGTTCCACCACGGCCTCGGCCGCGAAGTGACGGTGTGGTGCTCCAACGACTACCTCGGCATGGGCCAGCATCCCGCGGTGCTGGACGCCATGGCCGACGCGCTCGCCCGCCACGGCGCCGGCGCCGGCGGCACGCGCAACATTTCCGGCACCAGCCCGCTGCACGTGGCGCTGGAACGCGAGCTCGCCGCCCTGCACGGCAAGGAGGCGGCGCTGCTGTTCACCTCGGGCTACATGTCCAACTGGGCCACCATCGGCACGCTCGCCGCCCGCATGCCGGGCTGCGTGGTGCTGTCGGACGCCGCCAACCACGCCTCCATGATCGAGGGCATGCGGCACAGCCGGGCGCCCAAGCACGTGTTCCGCCACAACGACCCGGACGACCTCGACCGCGTGCTGGGCCGCCTGCCGCCGGGGGTGCCGAAGATCGTCGCCTTCGAGAGCGTGTACTCGATGGACGGCGACATCGCCCCCATCGGGGCCCTGTGCGACGTGGCCGAGCGACACGGCGCCATGACCTATCTCGACGAGGTGCACGGTGTCGGGCTGTATGGGCCGCACGGCGCCGGCATTGCCGAGCGCGACGGCGTCGGCCATCGGCTCACCGTGGTCGAGGGCACGCTGGCCAAGGGCTACGGCGTGGTCGGCGGCTACATCGCAGGCTCGGCAGCACTCTGCGACTT
>CAXTOD010000249.1:2795-4418 GCA_964245705.1 uncultured Acetobacteraceae bacterium | reverse complement strand
ATGACGTTGTTGGCGCAGCCGCGGTGGGTCAGTCGCGCGCCCTTAGGGCGGCCGGTCGTGCCCGAGGTGTAGAAGACGCACATGTCGTCATCGGGATCGACGGCGACCTCCGGCGGCGCGCCGGCGAACGGCCAGGACCCGATCGGCAGCAGCGGCAAGCTGGAAAAGGTCAACGCGTTCGGCCACGTGGTGGTGCGCACCCAGACCGAGACCGTGTACGGCGATCGCGGCGTGTACGTGCCCGACACCGGCATTGCGCGGATCGTCGGCAACGTCCACATCACCAGGGGCCAGAACCAGCTGAACGGGGCGGCGGCGATCGTGAACATGCATACCGGCATCGCGACCATGACCGAGGATCCCGGCGCGCGGGTGCAGGGCCTGATCGTGCCCAGCGACGCGAACGGCGCCAAGGGCGGAACCGGTGCCACCAGCAACGGCGGCAAGGCGGGGACGCAGCCGAAAGGGCAGCGATGAACAAGATGGCGCCGCGCACCCTCGGTCACGCCGTCCTGCCGGGCGACGCGGACGGGCTGCACGCGCACGGCGTCGGCAAGACCTACAAGAAGCGCGAGGTGGTGCAGGCGGTCTCGATCAGCGTGCGACGCGGCGAGGCGGTCGGGCTGCTGGGGCCGAACGGCGCCGGCAAGACCACAACCTTCTACATGATCGTCGGCCTGGTGCAGCCCGACACCGGCTCGATCAGCCTGGACGGCGCCGACATCACCCAGCTGCCGATGTACAGGCGCGCCCGGCTCGGCATCGGCTACCTGCCGCAGGAGGCCAGCATCTTCCGCGGCCTGAACGTCGAGCAGAACGTCATGGCGGCCCTGGAGGTGGTCGAGCCCGACGCCGACCGGCGCGACTCCATGCTGGACGGGCTGCTTGGCGAGTTCGGCATCGGCCACCTCAGGCGCGCGCCGTCGCTCGCCTTGTCCGGCGGCGAGCGGCGGCGCCTGGAGATCGCCCGCGCGCTGGCCAGCCAGCCCAACTACATCCTGCTCGACGAGCCGCTGGCCGGCATCGACCCGATCGCGGTGGGCGAGATACGCGACCTGGTATCGCATCTCAAGCACCGCGGCATCGGCGTGCTGATCACCGACCACAACGTCCGCGAAACGCTGGAGATCATCGACCGCGCCTACATCATGCACGGCGGCCAGGTGCTGATGGAGGGCGCGCCGCAGGAGGTAGTGGCCCACGAGGACGTGCGCCGCGTCTACCTCGGGGAAAGATTTTCGTTGTAGCCTTCCCGCATGGGGATCGGACCACGGCTGGAGCTCAGGCAGACACAGACCCTGGTGATGACGCCGCAGCTGCGTCAGGCCATCAAGCTGCTGCAGTTCTCCAACATCGAGGTCGCCGCCTTCATCGAGGAGGAGCTCGAGCGCAACCCTCTGCTGGAGCGCGACGACACCCCCGACATCCCGCCCGAGCGTCCGGCGCTCGACCAGCGGGTCGACGGGCGTGAGCACGAGCGCAGCGCCGGCCCCGGCGAGGAGCTGCCTTCCGCCGACCGCCTGCTGGACACCGGCCTGCTGCCGGCCGAGAGCAGCGCGCCGCTCGACACCGACCACGCCGAGCAGTTCGACGGCGCTGCCTACGAGGGCGGCAGCGTGGGCC
>CAXTOD010000249.1:0-2785 GCA_964245705.1 uncultured Acetobacteraceae bacterium | reverse complement strand
CGACCACCTCGGCGAGCAGCTCCGCCTCGGCTTCGACGACCCGACCGAGCGTCTGGTCGGCGCGCACCTGATCGCGCTGCTGGACGGCGCCGGCCGGGTGCTGGTGGACGACGCCACGCTGGCCCGCGCGCTCGGGGCCGATCCCGCCCTGGTCGCCGCGGTGCGCGCCCGGATGATGCGCTTCGATCCCGTGGGGCTGTTCGCCGCCGACCTGCGCAGCTGCCTCGCCGCCCAGCTTGCCGAGCGCAACCGGCTCGACCCGGCGATGGAGGTCCTGCTCGACAACCTGGAGCTGCTGGGCAGGCGCGAGCTGAAGCGGCTGCAGCTGCTGTGCGGCGTGGACGCCGAGGACCTCCTCGACATGATCGCCGAGATCCGGGCGCTCGACCCCAAGCCCGGCGCCGGCCACGACGCGACCCCCCCGGTGCCGATCGTGCCGGACGTGCTGATGCGCCCGGCTCCGGGCGGCGCCCACGGAGACGACTGGCTGCTGGAGCTCAACCCGGACACCATGCCGCGCCTGCTGGTGTCGGAAGCGTTCCACGCCAGGGTGCTGCTGCGCGCGCCGAAGGAGGACCGGGCGTTCCTGGCGGAGAAGCTGGCCAGCGCCAACTGGCTGGTGCGCTCGCTGCACCAGCGCGCGCAGACCATCCTGAAGGTGGCGGGCGAGGTGATGCGCCGGCAGGACGGGTTCCTGCGCGAAGGCATCGGCCACATGCGCCCGCTGATCCTGCGCGACATCGCCGAAGCCGTGGAGATGCACGAGAGCACCGTCAGCCGCGTCACCGCCAACAAGTACATCGCCACGCCGCGCGGCCTGTTCGAGCTGAAGTACTTCTTCACCACCGCGATCGCCGCCACCGCCGGCGGCGAAAGCCACAGCGCGGAGGCGGTGCGCCACCGCATACGCGGCATGGTGGCGCAGGAAACCGCGCAGTCGATCCTGTCGGATGACGCGATCGTGGCGGCGCTGCGCCGGGAAGGCGTGGACATCGCCCGGCGGACCGTGGCCAAATATCGGGACGCGTTGCGCATCCCGAGTTCGGTGCAGCGCAAGCGGGAGAAATCCATCCCGGCCTGACGGCTTCGCCATCATTCCCATGCGCGGCGCGCCAAACGGTTCGGGTGCGGGTTCTCCCCAGCCGGAGCGGAATGCATGCGGATCAGCGTCGCGGGCAGCAACCAGGTCGACCTGTCGGACTCGCTCCGGATGCGGGTGGCGCACCACCTGGACACGATCGCGGAGCGCTATTTCGGCCAGGCGCTGGACGCGAGCGTGTCCTTCGGCCGGGCGCGCAGCTTCTTCACCTGCGACATCACCGTGCATGCCGGGCGCGGGCTGGTGGTGCGCGGCGAAGGCGAGGGCGAGGGCGTGGACGGCTCGTTCGACGACGCGGCCGAGCACATCGCCAGGCGGCTGCGCCGCTACCGGCGACGGGTCAACGACCACGCCCGGGCGCTGGCGCGGCGCGGACGGCCGGAGGTCGGGCGGCAGTACATCCTCAGGCAGGAGGACGAGACGCGCTTCGAGATGGGTGGCGACCTGGCGACCCGCCCCGCCGCCTTCGCCACGGTGGTCGCCGAGCAGGAAACCCAGATCGGCACCCTGACGGTCAGCGAGGCGGTGATGCAGCTCGACCTCGCCGACCGCCCGGTGCTGATGTTCCGCAACAGCGCCAGCGGCGGCATCAACGTGGTGTACCGCCGCCCCGACGGCCACGTCGCCTGGCTGGACCCGGACGGCCCGATCGGCTGAACGGCCGGCCGGGCCGGATCACGGCGCGCCGGGCCTGGCCAGAGTGGACGTCTGCAGCGACGCCGCCAGCCGGTCGGTCCAGCGCCGGTAGTACGGGTCGGCATCGGCCGACCGGAACGAGCGGATCGGCTGTTCCAGCAGGGCCCGGGCACGGGACAGGTTGCCCGACGCCCGCGCAATCTCGGCCTCGGCCAGGTCGGTCTCGGCGTCGTAGCTGGTGTCGGCCATGAACTCCGCCGCCGACCTGCGGTCGATGTCCTTCAGCAGTGCTTCCGCTTCCGCATACCGGCCGCCCGCAACCAGGCAGAAGGCGGCGGTTCCCTTCAGCGCCGCCGTGCCGCCGCTCTTCTCCCCGAGGTCAGCGGCGGCAATCCGGTAGGCACGCTGCGCCGCCGTGATCCCGGCGTCGGTGTGGCCGGCGCGGCACTCGATGTCGGCGAGGTCGGACAACGCGCCGGCGGCGAAGAACGAGCCCTCGCCCGCCTTGGCGACGGCCGCCTGGTAGACCACGGCGCCGTCGCGTTCCGCCTGGTCGTAGCGCTGCAGCTGCTCGAGCGCGATCTCCTGCTGCTCGATCAGCTGCAGCGTCAGGCGGTGGGTCGGCCCGAAATACGCCTGGAACTCGGGCGTGATCCGGTCCAGGGCCTCGACCGCGTGCGACGCGTCGCCGCGCGCCAGCAGCACCTGCGCCAGGTTGAGCTCGACCATGATTGTGCCGGGATGGTGCGAGCCGTGCAGCCTCAGCGCCGCCGGCAGCAACTCTTGCAGGTCCCGCTCCGCCTCGTCGAAACGTCCAAGACGGATCAGCGCCACGGCCTGCAGGCGATGCAGCGTCAGGCTCTGATCCGCGTCGAGAGCCTGCGGCGAGGCGTCGGCTTCGTCGGCGGCGCGCCGGAACAGCCCGAGCGCCAGCCGCAGGTCGCCGCCCATCAGCTGGATCATGCCCGACGCCCGGTCCAGCCAAAGTGCCGCGACGCCGGGCGGCCGTCCGCCGGCAGACAGGTCGCGCCGCGCCCGGTCCACCAGCGC
>CAXTOD010000248.1:0-4432 GCA_964245705.1 uncultured Acetobacteraceae bacterium | reverse complement strand
GCGCGCGCACCGCGTCCTGCACGGCGGCGGCCGGGAACACGACCCGCGCTGCCCGCCCGGCGGCGTCGCGCAGCGCCGGCAGCAGCCCCTTCTCGCCGAGCAGCGCCGGCAGTTCGTGCACCAGCAGGATGAACGGGATGCCCGCCTGCGCCAGGTGCCGGCACGTCGGCGCCGACCCCGCGCTGTTGACGACCGCACCCGAGAACCCGGCGACGCGCAGGGCGTCCAGATGCGCCGGCAGGCGCGGATCCTCGGCACCCATCACCGTCGTGCGGCCGAGCGCCTCGTAGCCCGGCAGCAGCGCGCCGCCACCCAGAAGCAGGAAGGCGATCTCGACCCCGTGGCAGCGCTTGAGCTGCCGCCCGACATGCAGCAGCAGCGACTGCGCGCCGGCGGGAAACGCGTCGTGGCCGACCAGCAGCACGCGCCCCTGCGCCGAAGGACGCCCGAAGCCGGTGACCGCGCGGCCGGTGGCGTTGAGGTAGGCCGAGCCGAAATGCAGGTCCGGCTCCAGGGTGGCGCCCTCGGCCCACTCGTTCCAGGCGTTGACGCACACGATCGGCTCGCCGTGGAACGGGTGCCGGCCCGCCTGCCGCACCAGGCCCTCGAGCCAAGTCTCGTAGCGCGCCGGCGTGCTGCCGTGCAGCACCAGGCCGCTGCCCTGCCGGCGCGCGTCGTTGTCCCAGGACGGTGCCGCGGTGCGTATGACCGGGAACGGCGCCGGCTGCTCGGCGAGCGCTGCGCGCACCACCTCGTCGTAGTCGTACACCTGCCCGGTGAAGTCGGTGTCGAGCATGTTCAGCGCGGTGTTGACCGTGGCGAGCCCGCCCACCAGCTTGTGCGGCGGGAACTCGACCGCGCCGTCCAGCCCGTACGGGCGCGGGTCGTTGTCGCCGAAGCTCTGCGACATCACGAACAGCGGGTTCTCGCCCGCGCGGCCCTGGAACAGGGTGCGCCAGCGGGCCACGGTCTCCGCCGCGTCCGGGATCAGCGCGATGCGGTAGATCATCAGCAGCGGGCGGCCGCCGACGCGGATGTAGCGCGGGTCGGCGAAGTGGCGGGCGAAGCAGTCGACCAGCGCCAGCTCGTCCTCCGGCCGGAAGTCCTGGCTGATCAGCACGTCCTCTTCCGAGCCGTCCCAGCGCCGGGTCCAGTTCTCGTTGGCCCACATCAGGCAGAACGGCAGCTCGACCGAGCGGTCGGCGAGCAGCGCCTCCAGCGGCCCGTCGAGCAGGCGCTCGCGGTTGAACCAGTAGAAGTAGAACACGAAGCCCTCGATCCCGGCCGCGCGCGCCATCTCCGCCTGGCGCTTCAGGGTTTCGGTGCCTTCCAGCCGGTAATGGCCGAGGTCGCGGGGGATGCGCGGCTGGTAGTGCCCGGCGAAGCGCGGCAGGCCGCGCTGGACGTTGGTCCACTCGGTGAAGCCGTCGCCCCACCATTCGTCGTTGCGCCGCACCGCGTGGAACTGCGGCAGGTAGTAGGCGAGCACGCGCGCGCGCCTGGACGCGGTCGCCGGCAGCGGGCGCCTGCTCTCGAAGCACGGTCCCGGCTGCGTGTTCCGGCGCACCTCGCGCGCGATCGTGGTCTCGCCCGCGGGCAGGCTCGGGTGCACGCCCGGCCGGTCGCGGTTGGCCAGGTAGTGCAGCAGCGGGTTGGCCTCGGTCTCGCCGCCGAGGTAGCGCTGGCGGTAGAAGGCCGGGTCGAAGCCGGCGAACGGGCGTCGGCTTTCGCGGAACCCCTGCACCATGTAGTGCTCGAGCGGATCTAGCCCGGCTTCCGCCACGTCCGGATAGGCGCGCAGGTAGAACGGGCTGTCGAACTCGGCCATGGCGCTGTGCGTGCCGCTGGCGCGGTTGAGCAGGTAATGGCGCAGCGCGTGCATACCGTCTGGCACCGCATAGGTCTTGCGATACCACACGGGATCGAACCAGGCGCTGGGCCTGCGCCCCTCCGCCTCGCCGCGCAGCACGTAGTGCAGCAGCGGGTCGATCCCGTCCCTGGCCATGTCGGGCTGCTGCGCCAGGTACCAGCCGGGGTCGAAATACAGGTTCGGCTTGCGTCCCTCGCGCCAGCCATAGGCGTGGTAGTGCGCCATTGCCTTGGCGCGCATGCCCACCATGTCGGAGTTGCAGGCAACGTAATACTCGACGTCGAACAGGCCGGACTGTTCGAGCAGGTGCAGGGCACCGGCAGGATCGACGCCCAGTTGCGGCACCGCATGGTGGGCGGCAGTCATTCCTGCTCCTGGCGGATCGGACAGTGATAAAATCGTTACACACGTTACACGCGCGCCAACCGTTACGGCAAGAGTTCGTTTCGGTAGGCGACGGATCCGCCGGCGCCGTGGTTCCCGCGGGGAGAGGTTCTACTCCACCGTCATCCGCGCCACGTCGTGCACGTTGCGGGCGGCGGTGCGGTCGCCCGGCACCACCAGGTTCGCGTGCCCGCCGGCCATCACCACCAGCACCGGATCGGCGCTGCCGTCCGGATCAAGCTCGCCGAACGAGAAGGCGACCTGGTAGCCGTCCCGACCCACCACCGTGAGGGTGTGGCGCAGGCCCGCATGCTTGGCCGGCGCATCCTGCGGCCCCGCCTGCAGCAGCAGGTCCCACAGCCGCACCCCGCTCGGCCGGCCGTGGCTCGTCCCGTGTCCGTTGACCTGGCTCACCGGCACGCTGACCACCGGCAGCCGCGCCAGCGCCAACGGGTCGAGCGGGCCGGGACGCGCCACCGCCCCGTCGAGCACGAAAGGGGATGCCGGCGGCGTCGGCTGCGCCCGGACCGGGGCGCACAGGAACGCCGACAGGAGAACGATCGACGCGATCAGGGTGTTGGGCATCAGGCTCGCCTTTCGCTGGGTGCGGTACAGGATGGCGCAGCGGGACGCCATGCCGAAGGCGAATCGGGCTTGCCTTGTGGCGGGACCCCCGCATGATCCGGCGCATGGACGACGCCCGCCCGCCGCTGCCGCCCTTCACCCGCGACACCGCCCGGCAGAAGGTGCGCGCCGCGGAGGACAGCTGGAACCGCCGCGACCCGGAGGCGGTGGCGCTGGCCTACACCGCCGACAGCCGCTGGCGGAACCGGTCGCTGTTCTTCTCCGGCCGCCCCGCCATCGTGTCGTTCCTGCGCACCAAGTGGCAGGCGGAGCGGGAATACCGGCT
This sequence comes from uncultured Acetobacteraceae bacterium, assembly GCA_964245705.1. Lineage (GTDB taxonomy): Bacteria > Pseudomonadota > Alphaproteobacteria > Acetobacterales > Acetobacteraceae > Lichenicola. The sequence goes on along the minus strand of CAXTOD010000248.1, from coordinate 1,268 downwards.
GATCAAGGAGCTGTGGGCGTTCGACGCGGACCGGATCTCCGTGCGCTTCGCCTACGAGTTCCATGACGCGTCCGGCGCCTGGTTCCGCGCCTACGGCAACGAGCAGTGGCTGTTCGACGCCGCCGGCCTGATGCGCCGCCGGGAGGCCAGCATTAACGACCTGCCGATCGCGCACGCCGACCGGCTGTTCCGCTGGCCGCTCGGCCCCCGTCCGGCCGGCCATCCGGGCCTGGCCGAGCTGGACCTTTGAGCGTCCCGCACGGGTCGCCTGCTCCAGCTGGCACGGATGGAAGCCTGGAGGCGAACATCGCAAGTTCCAGCGCCGCCATTTCATGAAGGTTCCAAGTCCTTTTCGTGACCGGATGGTCTTCGAACGGTCACGTCTTGGTCGCCTGATAGAACTTGCATCGTTCCTGATGCCTCCGTTACCAACTGGTCTTGTCCGGGACACGGCATCCCAAGAACAGGCGGAAGGTGATCGACATGGCATTCGGCATTCATCTCTCCGATGCGGCAGGATTGTCCCACGACATCCCGCACCAGCAGTCGCAGCTCGGGATCGAAGGGGCGCACGAAGCATCGTTCAACCAGACGCGTGCCGGCCTGCAGCACGTGCCCGGCGCCTTTCCCGAGGACAGCCCGCCGCCGTCGCCTGCGCTGTCCACCCGGTCCTCCCTCGACGTCGCCGACCATCCGGCGGGCGGCAGTGTCCACGAGGCTCCGGAGCTGACCGGCCAGGGAAGCACGCACCTCCCCTCGGCAACGTTTGACCTCGACAACATCGACGTGCCGCCCCAGGCTACGGGCGACGGCATCCAGTCGGCGTCCGATGCCGACGACCGGCTCGAACACGCCGGCGCCATGGAAGAGGGCGCCGTCCTCCAGGCGGCCGGCGGCAACACCCAGGCGGTTCCCGAAGCCGGCCATCATCCCGAACAGGTTGCCGCGACGGAAGGCTCCACCGCCCAGCAAGGACGGGTCACGCGCTGGGCCAACCGGAACTACAAGTTCGGCGACACCCTGGACAAGGCGTTGAAGCCCTACACCGTGCCACTGACTGCGGCCGGCGTGACCGCCGGGCTGGGTCTCGGCATCTACAACATCACGAAGAAGTAGCGCGTGCGGCCACTGCCGCGCGGCGTCCAGCCGTGCCGCTACGGAAGCGCCGGCCCGCCGCCGGCCTGTATCCCGCCGCCGACGCCCATGCCGCCGTTCGCGCCGCCCGGCCCCATGCCGCCGTTGCCGCGGTAGTCCGGCAGGTCCGGCCC
>CAXTOD010000247.1:0-4438 GCA_964245705.1 uncultured Acetobacteraceae bacterium | reverse complement strand
GTACGGCGCTTCCTCGGGAATGAAGTGCCCGGCCTCGATCGGCCCGCCCTCCACCGGGCCGGCCACCCCGTTCTGCCACAGCGTCCGCGGGTCGTACCACCCGCCGATCCGCCCGCGCGTGCCCCACACCAGCAGCACCGGGCAGCCGATCCGGCGCGGCGCCTGCTCCTGGACCGGCAGCGGCCCGTCCGCGGCGGCGCCATGGCCGCGCTGTTCCTCGTTCCAGCCGCCTTCCAGCAGGTAGTCGGTGACCGCCTCGGGATCGAACATGTCCGGCGCCTCGTCCGGCGCGACGACGCGGAACCAGTCGTCCGGCGCCTTCATCAGCAGCGCTTCCGGCTTGGGATGCAGCTGCGCGAACCAGCACGCCCCGTAGCCGGCGAGCGCGAACGCCATGTCCTCGCGCCCGGCGTGGTCGAGCAGCGGCACCGCCTCGATCAGCCCCAGCCGGTCCACCTTGTCCGGCGCGTCCATGGCGATGCGCGCCGCCACGTGGGCGCCGAAATCGTGCCCCGCGACCGAGAACCGCCGGTGCCCCAGCCTGCGCATCAGCGTCAGCATGTCGTGCGCGAGCTCGGCCACGGTGAGGTGCGCCGGCAGGTCGGCGCACACCACCGCGAACCGGTCGCCCAGCGCCGGCGCCACCTGGTGCCACATCGCGTGGGTCTGCGGCTGCCCGTGCAGCAGCAGCAGGGGTGCCGCCTTCCAGCCCGCGACGCCCCCGGTGCGAAGCCGGTAGCGCGTCCCGGACAGCGTCATTTCCTCGTAGTGAAAGCCGGCGAAGAACATGCAGCCCACATCCGCTTGGAGGCTCCCTTGTTCCCGACCTTGCTCCGGGCTGCAATGGGAGGCGGGCGCGTCGGCGCCCGGCGCACGCAGCTAGCACGATTTTTCTTCCAAGGGAGCAGGAATGGCCGGCCTCGACCCGGACGACTGGCAGGGCCTTCGGGCGCTGGGACACCGCATGCTGGACGACATGATCGACCGCCTGGCCGCCCACGGCGCCGGCGCCGGCCCGGTATGGCAGCCGATGCCGCCCGAAGCGCGGCAGGCGCTGCGCACGCCTCTGCCGCGCGGCCCGAGCGACCCGGCCGCGCTGTACGACGCGTTCCAGGCGCAGGTGGTGCCCTACGCGCTGGGCAACACCCACCCCCGCTTCATGGGCTGGGTGCACGGCGGCGGCACCGGCATCGGCATGCTGGCCGAGCTGCTGGCCGGCGGCCTGAACGCCAACCTCGGCGGCCGCGACCACGCGCCGGTCGAGCTGGAGCGCACCGTGATCGCCTGGGCCGCCGAGATGATGGGCATGCCCGCCACCAGCTCCGGCATCCTGGTCACCGGCTCCTCCATGGCCAACATGATCGCCGTGCTGGTGGCCAGGCGGGCCGCGGCCGGACCCGCCGTGCGTGCCGAAGGCGTCGCCGGTCGCGGCCTGGTCGGCTACGCCGGCCGCAGCGCGCACGGCTGCATCCCCCGCGCCTTCGATCTGGTCGGCCTCGGCACCGCCGCCCTGCGCACGATCTCCCTGGACCCCGACGGCCGCATCAGCCTCCCCGCCCTGGCCGACGCAATACGCCGCGACCGCGCCGCCGGCCTCACCCCGTTCGTCGTCGTCGCCACCGCCGGCACGGTGGACACCGGCGCGATCGACCCCCTCGACGCCATCGCCGCCTTCTGCGCCGAGCAACGGCTGTGGTTCCACGTCGACGGCGCGTTCGGCGCCCTGGCCGCCCTGTCGCCGACGCTCCGGCCCCGTCTCCGCGGCATCGAGCGCGCCGACAGCCTGGCCTTCGACTTCCACAAATGGGCCCAGGTCCCCTACGACGCCGGCTGCATCCTGGTCCGCGACGGGGAAGCCCAGGCCGACGCCTTCGCCCAGACCCTGGCCTACCTGTCGCGCGAGGACCGGGGCGCTGCCGCCAACGCCCCCTGGCCCTGCGACCTCGGCCCCGACCTGTCGCGCGGCTTCCGCGCCCTCAAGGTCTGGATGACGATCGCCACCTACGGCACTGATCGTATGGCAGATCTCGTGGACCAGAGCTGCGCCGTCGCCCGCCACCTCGCCGCACGGGTGGAGGCGGAACCGGCGCTGGAGCTGCTGGCGCCGGTGACCCTCAACATCGTCTGCTTCCGCGTCCGGCACGGTCCGGGGGACCTGGACCACCTCAACGCCGAGCTGGTCAAGGACCTGCACGAGTCCGGCGTCGCCGTTCCCTCGACTACGACGATCGACGGCCACCGGGCGATCCGCGCCGCCATCGTCAACCACCGCACCACCACCCGCGACGTGGACCTGATGATCGACGCGCTGCTCGACCTCGCCCACATCAGAAGCGCCGCCTTCTAACGTCCCGATTCTGCAACTCTATTCCGGCCGCAAACGTCCCTCGCGCATCATCACCATCCCCATCAGTTTCCCCATCCAACCCGTTGTTTCCGAAGCATCATCCATCGAGAAGCACCCGGGACACCGCGGTGCGCAGCCGCGCCCCGTCCGGGCTCGTCACGCTGGAAAACCAGGTGGCCAGGCGGCCGTCCCGTCCGATCACGTACTTGAAGAAGTTCCAGCGCGGCCGGGACAGCGGGCCGCCCTGCCGGGCCAGCCACCGGAACAGCGGGTCGGCCTCCGGCCCGCGGACGTGCAGCTTCCCGGTCATCGGGAAGCTCACGCCGTAGTTGGCGCTGCAGAACCCGGCGATCTCCGCCTCGCTGCCCGGCTCCTGCCGTCCGAAATCGTTGCTCGGCACACCGATCACGGTGAGGCCGCGCTCCCGGTTCTGCGACCACAGCGCCTGCAGCCCCTCGTATTGCGGCGTGAAGCCGCATCGGGACGCCGTGTTCACGATCAGCAGCGGCCGGCCGGCGAACTGCCGCAGCGCCAGGGGCTCGCCCTGCAGGGTGGTGAGGGTGAAGTCGAAGGCGGTGTGCTCGTCCATTCCGATCTCCGGGTCGCGTGGAGGCATCAGCCGGCGACCGCAACGGCAGTCAAGGCCCGGCGGGAACCGGAACGCGGCGCAGCCGGCTGAGGCTGACGGCCGAGGCCGAGGCCGCCACCAGGGCGGCCAGGCCGAGGCAGGCATGGTTGGCGGCGTGGCCGAGCAGGGCAAAGGTCGTCGCCACCAGCATCGCGCCGGTGGTCTGCCCGAGCAGGCGGGCCACCGAGATCATGCCGCTGGCGCTCCCGGCCCGGGTGGCGGGGGCCGCCAGCAGCATGGCGCGGTTGTTGGGCGGCTGGAACAGCCCGAACCCGGCGCCGGCGAGCGCGATCCGCCAGGCGATGTCGGCGTCTGCGGGCTGCGCCGGCATAAGCCACAAGGCCCCGAAGCCGCAGGCGGTGAGGCCGAGCCCGGTCGAGGACAGCACCGCCGCCGGGTAGCGATCCGACAGCCGCCCCACGAACGGCCCCACCGCCACGATCGCCAGCGGCCAGGGCGTGATCAGCAGCCCGGTCGCCACCGCAGACCGGTGCAGCACCGCTTCCAGGGTGAACGGCATGGAGATGATGAAGAAGTTCGACGCCACGAAGGCCAGGAACCCAGTCAGCACCGCGACGCGGAACCCGGACAGGGCGAGCAGGTCGACCGGCAGCATCGGCTCCGCCTGGCCGAGCTGCCGGCGCAGCAGCACCAGCAGGCAGACGCTTCCCAGCGTCAGCAGCGCCAGCGAGGTGCCGAGCCCGTCGCCATGCGCCAGCCGGTCGAGGCCGACGATGAGCGCGCCGAACGCCGCCGCGTTGAGCGCCGCCGACACCCCGTCCAGGGGAGCCGACCCGAGCGGGGTGCGCGGCAGGGAGGTCAGCGCGAACAGCAGCGCCACGCCGCCGAGCGGCAGGTTGATCAGGAACAGCCACGGCCAGTGCGCCACCGACAGCACCGCCGCCGCGATGGTCGGCCCCAGCGCCACGCCGGCCGCCACCACCATGCCGTTCAGCGCGATCCCCCGCCCGATGATCGCCCGCGGGTAGATGTGCCGGATCAGGGCGGCGTTGACGCTCATGATGCAGGCGCCGCCGAAGCCCTGCAGCGCCCGCGCCAGGGACAGCTGCAGCAGCGTGGTCGAGGCGGCGCAGAGCAGGGACGCCAGCACGAACAGCACCAGCCCGACCCGGCACATCCGCGCGTAACCGATCCGGTCGCCGAGTGCCGCCAGCGGCAGCAGCGAGACCACCGAGGCGAGCTGGTAGGCGTTGATCACCCAGATCGCCGCCGACGGCTCCGCCCGGATGTCCTGGGCGATGGTCGGCAGCGCCACGTTGGCGATGGCATAGTCCAGCACCGACAACAGCACCGACAGCGACACGGCCAGCATCGCCAGCGCCCGGGCGTTGCCATGCAGCCCGTCATGCGCCCGGTCGGCCGGCGGCAACGGGATCGGCTGCTGGTTCGCCATGGTCCGCTTCCCCGATCCGATCGGCCGGCCCCTGGATCCCGGACCCGAT
>CAXTOD010000246.1:3909-4447 GCA_964245705.1 uncultured Acetobacteraceae bacterium | reverse complement strand
GAGGAGCATCGCGTGCCCGGGATCATCAGGACCTTTCTGCTCGGCGTCGGCCTGGCGGGCCTCGCCACCCTGGCTTGTCCGCACATCTGGTCCGGCCTGCGCCGGCGCGTCGCGGGAAGCCCACCGCCCGCGTGACCGGCGTCACCAGCTCCCGGGCCGCGATGAAGCCGGCCGCGGCTCAGCGCCTGGCCGCGAGGCCGGGCTTGATCGTGGAGCGGGCGACGGTGAACCGGTTCAGCATGTCGAACCAGAACGGCGCGCCCAGCGTCACCGCGAACGCCGTGACGGTCCAGCCAATCAGCATCTGCATCACCGCGCCTGCATCGATCGTGCCCGGCCTTCCGCCGGTACCGGGGCGGCGGAGCTGCTGCGGCGGCGGGTCGCCCCAGCCGCACGGGAACCGGATCTGCGCCAGCTCGGCACGCAGGGCGGCGACGCCTTCGCGCGCCTGTTCCGGCACCCCGGCCGCTCCGGCCGGCACCAGCGACGCCGCCTGCGCCACCGCCCCGTCGCGCAGCGCCTTGTCCTCGAACAGGGC
>CAXTOD010000246.1:0-3899 GCA_964245705.1 uncultured Acetobacteraceae bacterium | reverse complement strand
GGATGCCACGTGACAAACCGCTGCGCGTTGTTTACCGTGACCGGCTCGCCGGATGCCGGGCCCCCGCCGCCGACCGGCCCGCGCACCACCAAGTCCAGGAAGGCGCGGGCGAAGTTCCCGGCCGGGATGTAGGCGGGCAGGTTTCCCCGCCGCCTGATCGGCAGGCGCAGCGACCGGCTTCCGGTCAGCAGGCTCCGGTGCGGCTGCAGCCGCTCGGGCGCGTAGGCGCCGTCATACAGCGCGAACACCATCGGATGGGCGTACAGCGCGCGGACGGCGCCCTGCCCGTTCGGATCGTCCAGCATCTCCCGGATCCCGCGCTCGAGGTCCGATGCCCGGGTGTTGAGCACCGCCTCGATCGCCTCGCGGATCGCCGAGCAGATCAGGCTGACGAACAGGAACAGCAGGCTGAGCCCGATCGCGACATCAAGAACCACCGATCCGAACATGGCATTCCCTTCAGCCCCCGCCGCGCCGCGGCCACGATCCTGACCGCTTCGATGCGTCGGCACAATGAACGGGGACCGGCCGTTAACCGTCCGTAAGCCATCCGCGTCCTAGTCTGCCGGCACCAGAAGACGATCGGGACGTCCGCGCGAATGGACGAGCCCGGAAGCGGAGCCAGCCGTTGCCAGATTCCTTTCAGCTTGCGGACGACGCCGGAGCGGCGGACGCGGACGGAGCACGCCCGCCGGCCTGCGCGGCGCACCTGCGCGCCACGCTCGACGGCCTGGACGCAGGGCTCGTCACCTTCAACAGGACGCTCGACATCCTGTTCGTCAACAGCCGGCTGCGCACCATGCTGGAGATCGATCCCGGCGTGGCCGCCGGCGCGGCAGGACTGCTGACGCTGATGGAGTCGAGCGCCCTCCTGCCCGGCGCGATGGTGCAGCAGGTTCACGAGGCCTGCCAGAACGCGGTGGACAGGGGTGCCGGGGACGGACGCGCGCCGCAGGAGCTGACGCTGGCGGCGTCGGGAGCGCGCTTCTTCGCCCTGCGCGTGGCCCCGCTTCCCGACCGGCACTGGATGGCCTCCTTCACCGAGGTGACCGCGCAGCGCAGCGCGGAAGCGGAAGCGATCGAGCAGGCGAACTGCGATCCCCTAACCGGCCTGCTGAGCCGCGCGCTGTTCCACGACCGGATCGCGACCCTGCTCGCCCCCGCTGCCGAGCACGAGTCGCATGCCGCGGCGGACGCGGCGCCCGCCGGCCCGGCGCGGCATGCGGTGATGGCGATCGACCTGGACCGCTTCAAGGGGGTGAACGACACGCTCGGCCATTCAGCCGGCGACGGGCTGCTGTGCCTGGTCGCCAAGCGGCTGCGGTCGGTGCTGCGCCAGCACGACGCCCTGGCCAGGCTGGGCGGCGACGAGTTCGCGCTGCTGGTGTCGCCGGCGCCGGACCGAGAGGTGCTGGACCAGCTGGCGCGCCGGATCACCGACGTGATCGGCCGTCCATACCTGGTCGACGGGCACCTGGTGAACATCGGCGCCAGCATCGGCATCGCGGTCTTCCCGGAGGATGGTGGCACCCGCGAGGAACTGCTGCGCAACGCCGACCTGGCGCTCTACGACGCCAAGGCCCTCGGCCGCAGCACCCATAGCTTCTTCAGGCCGGAGATGGACGCGCGCGCCGTGGCCCGGCGCCTGATCGAGATCGACCTGCGCAAGGCTCTGGCGCTGCGCCAGTTCGAGCTGCACTACCAGCCGCAGATCGACCTGGAACGCCACGCCATCGTCGGCTTCGAGGCGCTGCTCCGCTGGCGCCATCCCGAGCGCGGCATGGTGTCGCCGGCCGGGTTCATCCCGCTGGCCGAGGAGATCGGGCTGATCGTCCCGCTCGGCGAGTGGGTGCTGACCCAGGCCTGCATGGAGGCGACGCACTGGTCGGACGACGTCACCATCGCGGTCAACGTATCGCCATACCAGTTCGAGGACACCAACCGGCTGGTCGAGGCGGTGAGCCGGGCGCTCGCCGCGTCCGGCCTGTCCGGCCGGCGGCTGGAGATCGAGATCACCGAAAGCGTGCTGCTGCGCAACGCCGAGCCGGTGCTGGCGGCGCTGCACCGGCTGCGCCGGATGGGCGTGCGCGTGGCGATGGACGATTTCGGCACCGGCTATTCCTCGCTGAGCCAGCTGCACAGCTTCCCGTTCGACAAGATCAAGATCGACCGCTCGTTCGTGAAGGACCGCGGCGACGGCGCCAGCCAGAACGCGATCATCCGGGCGATCACGGCGCTGGGCACCAGCCTGGGCATGGCCACGATCGCCGAAGGGGTCGAGACCGCGGGCCAGCTCGAGCGGATACGCGATGGCGGCTGCACCTCCGTGCAGGGCTACCTGTTCAGCCGGCCGGTGCCGGTCGCGCAGGTGGCGGAGCTGATCGCGGACTACAACCATCCCCAACCGATCCCCGCTTGCTGAAGGAGCCGATCATGTCAGAGTTGTACCAGGTCGTTTACTGCAGCCGGAACCGCATTCCCGGCAGCCCGGACACGGTGTCGGAGAACATCGGCGGGATCCTGGCCAAGTCGCGCGAGAACAACGCCCGCGACCAGGTCACCGGCGGCCTGCTGTTCAGCGACGGCTGCTTCGCCCAGGTGCTGGAAGGACCGATGGACGCGGTGATGGCGGCGTTCGAGCGGATCCAGTGCGACGAGCGGCATGGCGAGATCGTGGTGCTGCAGTCCGGCCCGATCGCGGAGCGGCACTTCTCCGACTGGTCGATGGCGTTCACCGGGACCCGTGCGCTCGGCGCGGCCAAGGTGGCCGGGCTCGGCCTCAGCGACACGCTCACCGCCTGCTCCGGCGGCGGCGAAACGGTGCTCGGCCTGCTGCGCTCGGTGGTGGTGCGCGAGACCGAATGGCTGGAAGCGGTCTAGCCCCAGCCGTCCAGCCGGACCAGCTGCCGGCGCGCCGCGACGATCGCGGCGCCGGCCGCCAGCCACAGTCCCCACAGCAGCAGGAGCCGGACCGGCAGGTCGCGCAGCAGCAGCACGATCGTCACCCCCTGCGATGCGATCGCCAGTCCCGCCGCCAGCAGCAGCAGGCCCGTCGGCAGCGGCAGCGGCGACGCGCGGTAGGCGGCCGGGTCGGCGCGGGCGTTGAGCGGCGCGCAGGCGACCGACAGGACCGCCGAGATGCTGGCGCCGAGCCCGCTCACCCGGATGATGCTGCCCACGTCCAGCCCGGCCAGCAGAGGCACCGCGCCGATCGATCCCAGCAGAAGCAGCGGCCACACCGGCACGCCGCGCCGGCTGGTGCGGCCGAACCCGTGCGGCAGCCAGCCGTCGGCGGCGGCCATCAGGATGCTCCGGCTGCCCCACAGCATGTGCGCGTTCATGATCCCCAGCATGCTGACGATCCCGGCTCCCAGCTCGAACAGCGCCAGCGGCACCGGCCGCATCACCGACGCGGCCAACGCGACCAGCGACCGGTCCCCGGGGCCAGCCGGGGGCACGCCCGCCGCCACCAGCGCCACCATCACGTAGAGCAGGGCGGCGCAGACGGTGGCGCCCAGGATCGCGGCCGGAACGTCGCGCTCCGGCCGCCGCATCTCGCCAGACAGCTCCGACACCAGCGTGGCGCCGCTGATCGGGAAGGTCAGCAGCGCCGCCGCCGACAGCAGCCCGTGCCAGCCATGCGGCAGCACGTGTTCGAGCCGCGCCGGCACCACGTGCGGCGCCCCGGCCACGGCCAGCGCGACCAGCGACAGCGCCACCGCCGCGGTGATCGCGATCCCGGCACGCGCCGACACCGCGGTGCCGAGCAGGTTCAGTCCCAGCACCAGCGCGAGCGCCGCGACCCCGCCGGTCCTGGCCGAGACCGCCGGCAGCAGCGCGTGCAGCGTGTCGCCGAAGGTGGCGGCGTAGGCGGCGAGCCCGACATGGGTGCTCAGCAC
>CAXTOD010000245.1:3609-4455 GCA_964245705.1 uncultured Acetobacteraceae bacterium | reverse complement strand
CGTGGTGGCGGGGCTCGGCAACATCTACGTGTGCGAGGCGCTGTTCCGGGCGCGGCTGTCGCCGGAGCGCGACGCGGGCAGCGTCGGCCGGGCGGCGGTCGGGCGGCTGGTGGCCTCGATCCGCGCGGTGTTGGACGAGGCCATCGCGGCGGGCGGGTCCTCCCTGCGCGACTACGTGCAGCCGGATGGGGAGCTGGGCTGGTTCCAGCACGCCTGGCGCGTCTACGGGCGCGCGGGCGAGGGCTGCCCGGACTGTCCCGGGCCGCCCGCCTGCCCGGGCATCGGGCGCATCGTGCAGGGAGGCAGAAGCAGCTTCTTCTGCCCGCGGCTGCAGCGCTGAGCCCGGCGAGGCCCGTCCCGCCGCGACGTCGCTTGACGCGCGCCGGGATCGTGTCCTAGAAGACCGACCCTTCGCCGGATGGGCTTGTGCCGGGACACGCTCGTCCCTCGGCCGCGTCCGGCCCGTGACCGCGTCGTACAGAACAGAGAACCATGGCGAACACCGCATCGGCGCGCAAGCGCATCCGGCAGACCGAGATCCGCACCGCCCGCAACGCGGCGCGCAAGTCGCGCATGCGCACCTTCATCAAGAAGGTCGAGACGGCGATCGCGTCGGGTAACAAGGAGCAGGCCGCGGCCGCGTTGCGCGACGCGCAGCCGGAACTGCAGCGCGCGTCCGGCAAGGGCGTGATCCACGCCAACACGGTGTCGCGCAAGATCTCGCGCCTGTCCGCGCGGATCAAGGCGATCGCCGCCGCCTGACCACAAGACCGATTGACGAGCCGTCCGGGCGGGGGGGCGGGGGGGGCCCGGGCGCCCGGGCGGGTGGGGGGGTTGAACGGGGGG
>CAXTOD010000245.1:0-3599 GCA_964245705.1 uncultured Acetobacteraceae bacterium | reverse complement strand
CGCCCCCCCCCCCCTCCCCCCACCCCGCTTGCCCCCCCCGCCGGGGGGCCCGGGGGCATGCCCGGGGGGCCGCTTCTCGTTGCGCGTTTACCTCGTGCGTCGCAGCAACTGACGGCGACGTCACGTCGATTTCCACTTGACCGTGCAACGCTCAGCATCCTCCCGATGCCGTCCAGATTCCCGTTGCCACCCACGACTCTGCGGTTTATCGTCTCATAACGGTCATGACGCCGACCGGTCGCTGCGAAAACCGCATCTCCTCGCTTGTGCACGGTTGAACGCGCCGCGTGTTGCGGCTTGTGTCGTATCGTCCGCGCATCGGCGAAAGATGCAGCGCCGTCAACGAGTCTTGGCGTCACTGGCAGAGCGGGTGGGGTGCGAGTGACGTCCAGCAGGCATGAGTCGGGTGTCCTGAACGGCGCCTTGACCGACACGGTGATGGAGCGTTCGGCCGATGCGGCCGCAGCCTCCGACGTTCATCCGCTCGCGGGCCCCTGGGCACGGATCTGCAGCCGGCTGCAGGCTGAAGTCGGCGAGGTGGAGTACCACACTTGGCTGAGGCAGATGACGCTGGGCCCGGTCGATCACGACGAGATCACGCTGTACCTGCCGACCCGCTTCCTGCGCGACTGGGTGCGCAGCCAGTACGGCGACCGTCTCGGCACGATGTGGAACGGCGAGATCGCGGCGATCCGCCGCGTCGAGCTGATGCTGTCGCCAGAACTGAGGGCGCCAGAACTGAGGGCGCCAGAGCTGAGGGCGCCAGAGCTGAGGACGCCCGACGCGAGGACGGCGGAGATACGGGCGTCCGACGGCCGGTCCGCGGACCTTCGCGCCCCGTCCGCCGCCGCGGCTGCGCCGGTTCCAGCGGTGGCGGCACCTGCGTCCGCTTCCTCCTCCGCGGAGCCGCGCGGCGACCTCGCCGCCCCGCTCGACCCGCGCTTTACCTTTGACGGCTTCGTCGTCGGCAAGCCGAACGAGTTCGCCTATGCCTGCGCCAGGCGGGTGGCGGAACGGCCGTCCAGCCCCGGCTTCAACCCCTTGTTCCTGTACGGCGGGGTCGGGCTCGGCAAGACCCACCTGATGCACGCGATGGGTCTCGAGCTGACGCGGGCGGCGCGCGAGGCGGGCCCGGTGTCGGTCGCCTACATGTCGGCCGAGAAGTTCATGTACCGCTTCATCGCCGCCATCCGCTCGCAGCAGACCATGGAGTTCAAGGAGCAGCTGCGCTCGGTCGACGTGCTGATGATCGACGACCTGCAGTTCCTGATCGGCAAGGACAACACGCAGGAGGAGTTCTTCCACACCTTCAACGCGCTGGTGGATGCCGGCAAGCAGATCGTGGTGTCGGCCGACAAGTCGCCGTCCGACCTGTCCGGGCTCGAGGACCGGCTGCGCACGCGGCTCGGCTGCGGCATGGTCGCCGACCTGCACGCCACCACCTTCGAGCTGCGCATCTCCATCCTGGAAGCCAAGGCGCTGGCGTCCGGCGTCGCGGTGCCGCCCAAGGTGCTGGAGTTCCTGGCGCACAAGATCACCACCAACGTGCGCGAGCTCGAGGGCGCGCTGAACCGCATGATCGCGCACGCCAACCTGTTCGGCCGGCCGGTGACGCTGGACGCGACCCAGGAGGTGCTGCACGACATCCTCAAGGCGCACGACCGGCGGGTCACCATCGAGGAGATCCAGCGCAAGGTGTCGGAGCACTGGAACATCCGCCTGACCGACATGAGTTCGGCACGCCGGGCGCGCGCGGTGGCGCGCCCGCGCCAGGTGGCGATGTACCTCGCCAAGCAGCTCACCTCCCGCTCCCTGCCGGAGATCGGCCGCAAGTTCGGCAACCGCGACCACACCACGGTGATGCACGCGGTCAGCCGGGTGACCGAGCTGATGGAGGTCGACACCGCCTTCGCCGAGGACGTGGAGCTGCTCCGACGCATGCTGGAGAGCTGAAGGCTTCTCCCTGCCCGGATTGGCCTGGACCCCTGCTTTCCCTGGGTCCGGCCGGCTGCTAGGGTCGATGTCCCGTTTGCGATCCCCGCTCGAAGACATCTCCGGCGAGACCAGGACCATGAAGCTCAAGGCCGACCGCGCGACGCTGCTCAAGGCGCTCGCCCATATCCAGAGCGTGGCCGAGAAGCGGAACACGATCCCGATCCTGGCCAACGTCCTGATCGCGGTGCGCGGCGGCCGGCTGACCCTGACCGCGACCGACATGGAGATCGCCATCGTCGAGGAGGTGGCCGCGAACGTCAGCCGCGAAGGCTCGACCACCGCTCCCGCCTCCGTGCTGTTCGAGATCGTGCGCAAGCTGCCCGACGGCGCCGACGTCGAGCTCGACCAGGCCGGTGGGGACGCGCCGCTGGCGCTGCGGGCCGGGCGCTACGCCACCAGCCTGAACGTGCTGGCGGTGGACGACTTCCCGTCCATGACCGCGGGCAGCCTGCCGCACCGGTTCCGCATCCCGGCCGTGGTGCTGCGCGGCCTGATCGACCGGTCGCGCTTCGCCATCAGCACGGAGGAAACGCGCTACTACCTGAACGGCATCTACCTGCATCCGGCGAAGGGCGAGGCCGGCGACATGCTGCGCGCGGTCGCCACCGACGGGCACCGGCTGGCGCGGGTGGAAACCGAGCTGCCGCCGGGTGCGTCCGGCATGCCGGGCGTGATCGTGCCGCGCAAGACCATCGCCGAGCTGCGCAAGCTGCTCGACGAGGCCGGCGAGGACGTCGAGATCGCGCTGTCCGACACGCGGATCCAGTTCACCGTCGGCACGGTGATGCTGACCAGCAAGCTGATCGACGGCACCTTCCCGGAATACGAGCGCGTGATCCCGCGCGACAACGACAAGATCCTTCGCGTCGGCAAGCGGGATTTTGCCGACGCGGTGGCGCGCGTGTCGGCGATCAGCCAGGAACGCTCGCGCCCGGTGAAGCTGTCGCTGGAGCGGCACCTGCTGACGCTGTCGGCGGCGAGCCCCGACCAGGGCACCGCGAAGGAGGAGCTGGACGAGGGGCGCGTGACCTACGACTCCTCGCCGATCGAGATCGGGTTCCAGGCGCGCTACCTGAACGACATCACCGACCAGATCGACAAGAACGTCGAGTTCGTGTTCTCCGACAGCGCAGCGCCCACCGTGGTGCGCGACGTCGACAGCCCCTCCGCGCTCTACGTGCTGATGCCGATGCGGGTCTAGAGCATCATCCGACCGAACCGACCTGGTCGGTCGGATAAAGATGCCCGACAAGACGACGACCTGGAGCGTGATCCGCAAGCCGATGCGAACGGATCAGGCTCTCCCTGCCGCCGGCGGGGTGGGGCAGGCGGCGCCGCGTCTGGTCCGGCTGGCGCTGACCGACTTCCGCAACTATCCCTCGCTGGTCTGGCGCAACGAGGCGCGGGTCGTGGTCGTTACCGGCCCCAACGGCAGCGGCAAGACCAACCTCTTGGAAGCGGTGTCGCTGCTGGTGCCGGGGCGCGGGCTGCGCGGGGCGCGGATCGGCGAGCTGCCGCGCCACGGCGCCGCGCACTGGGCGGTGGCGGCGCGATTCAACGACGGGCAGGAAGGCTTCGAGATCGGCACCGGGACGGTGCCGGAC
>CAXTOD010000244.1:0-4484 GCA_964245705.1 uncultured Acetobacteraceae bacterium | reverse complement strand
TGCTCCTCCTGGCGCTGGCGGCGTCGCTGCTGTTGGCCGGCCGGGACGCGCCGATCCGCATCGCGTCCGGCTTCTGGCCCGGCCTCGACGTGCCGCTCGGGCCCAGGCCGCTGCTCCAGGCCTGGATCACTCCCCCGGACTACGCCGGCGGCGCGCCGATCTTCCTTACCGACCCGCACGGACGCTACACGGTGCCGGCCGGCGCCCGGTTGAGCGTCAGCCTTACCGGCACCGGCTCGCCTCCGGCGCTGACCCTGCGTGGTGCGGGACGCGCGCGCTTCGACGCCCTGTCCGCCGGAAGCTGGACGCTGGACCGCGTGCTCACGGTCGACACTCCCGTCGTCATCCGCGCCGCGGGCTACCGGCTGGCCGACTGGCGCATCGCGGTGCAGCCGGTGCCGGTGCCGGTCGCGCGCTGGAACGGTCCGCCCGGTCCGGCGCCTGATCTGCCGTGGCACACGAAGCTGCCCTGGTCGGTGGCGCACCGCTACGGCGTGCGCACGCTCACGGCCGAGCTGCGGCTGGCGCAGGGCGGGCACGCCACGCGCGTGCTGCGCGTGCCGATCCCGCTGCCTGGCATGCCCATCGCGGCGCACGGGACCGCGACGTCCGACCTGTCCGCCGATCCCTGGGCGGGTGCGGCGGTGACGGCGGTGCTGGTCGCCACGGACGCCACCGGCCGGTCCGGCCGGAGCGCCGAGGCAAGCTTCACCCTGCCGGCACGCACCTTCCGCAACCCCCTGGCGCGCGCGGTGCTGGACCTGCGGCGCAGGCTGGCGCTCGACCGGGAAGCGCCGGCCCAGGTCGCCGACGACCTGCAGGCGCTGGGCGACACGCCGGGCGCGTTCGCCCAGGATCCCAGCCTGTTCCTCAACCTCAGTACCGACGCCTCGCTGCTCCGGCTGGCCGGCCGCGCCGACGGCGCGCGCGTGGAAGCGGCGGACCGGCTGTGGCAGCTGGCGCTGGCGCTGGAGGACGGGCTGCACAACGACCGCGCCGGCGCGCGCGCGGCCCTTGAGGTGCGTGCGGCACAGGACCGCCTGTCGTCCCAGATCGAGCGCATGCGCCAGCTCGGGCAGAAGGGGCAGGACGCAGCGGAGCAGTCCGAGCTGCAGCGGCGGATCGCGGCGCTGAAGCAGGCGATCGCCCGCCGGATGCAGGCGCTGGCGGCGCAGGCGGCCCGGAACCACGCGCCGCTGCCGCCGATGCCCGACCCGTCGATGCTGGGAGGCGACGACCTTGGCCGCATGATGAAGAGGATGCAGGACGAGGCCGCGTCCGGCCATGCCGAGGAGGCGATGCGGGAGCTGTCGCAGATGCAGGCGATGCTGGAACACATGCGCGTCGCGACGCCCGAGGACCTCCAGGCGGCGCAGCAGCAGGCGCAGGCGCAGCAGCAGGCGCGTGACCAGATGGCGGCCTTGCAGGACCTGGTGCAGCGGCAATCGGCCCTGCTCGACCACGCGCAGGGGCGGCAGGCACAGCAGGACCGCGCCAGGGCGCAGGATGGGCTGGACGCCCAGCCGGGTGCCGACGACGGCGAGGACGCGGCAAGCGGCAGCACCCCGCCGGGCGGGACGGACAGCGCCGTGATGGACCCTGCGACCCGACGGCTGATGCAGCAGCTCGGCGTGCCGATGGGCGACAAGCCCGTTCCGGATGCCGGGCCCGGGCCGCAGGCGCCGGGACAGCAGGCAGACGAGTCCGCGAGGCAGACGGACCGGCACGACCAGCACGTGCTGCGACGGGCGCTGGACGAGCTGGCGACCGAATTCCACGCGCTGAGCGGCAAGAAGGCCGACTCGCTGGCGAAGGCGGGGGCCGCGATGGCACAGGCCCGTGGCGCCCTGGCCAAAGGGCAGGACGGCGCTGCCGCGGACGCGCAGCTGCCGGCGCTGCGTGCCCCGCAGCAGGGCGCGCAGCAGACGCGCAGCGCCATCACCTCCCGACCCCAGGCCGCCGGCGGACTGGCGCTGCTGCCAGGCGGTGCCGACGGCGCCGGCAGCGAGCCCGGCGACGACGAGGACCCCGGCGGCCAGGAGGAGCAGGGCGACCGCGACCCGCTCGGACGGCACCTGGCGGCCGGCCACGCCGGCATGGACGACGGCGACGAGACCCACCTGCCGGACGGGGCGGCACCCGCGCGCTCGCGTGAGATCGAGCAGGAGCTGCGCCGCCGCGACAGCGACCGCACCCGCCCGCCGCCGGAACTCGACTACCTCGACCGGCTGCTGAAGCCGTTCTGACCGCGCCGGGCCGCTGCCGCGCGGCCCGCTACCAGATCTGCACCCGGTCCTTCGGCGCGAGGTAGAGCCTATCGCCTGGCTCGACGTTCCATGCCCTGTACCAGCCGTCGATGTTGTGCACCGGCATGTCGACCCTGGCGAACGGCGGCGAATGCGGGTCGGTGACCAGCAGCATCTTCGCCCGGTCCGGCCGCACCTTCTGCCGCCACACCTGCGCCCAGCCCAGGAACACGCGCTGGTCGCCGGTCAGCCCGTCGATCACCGGCGCCACCGCGCCGTGCAGCGACGCGTGATAGGCGTCCAGCGCCAGGGTCAGGCCGCCCAGGTCGGCTATATTCTCGCCCATGGTCAGGCGGCCGTTCACGTGCAGGCCCGGGAACGGCGCCAGCGCGTCGAACTGCGCGCCGAGCCGGTCGGCGCGCGTCTCGAACCGCCGGGCGTCGTCCGCGGTCCACCAGTCGTGCAGCCGCCCCTTCTCGTCGAACTTGCGCCCCTGATCGTCGAAGCTGTGCGTCATCTCGTGGCCGATGACGCCGCCGATCGCGCCGTAGTTGATCGCCGGGTCCGCGTCCTTGTTGAAGAACGGCGGCTGCAGGATCGCCGCCGGGAACACCACCTCGTCGAAGGGCGGCGCGTTGTACGCGTTCACCGTTTGCGGCGTCATGTCCCACTCGGTGCGATCCACCGGATGGCCCAGGTGCCCGACCTGGTAGGCCCACTCGAAGGCGATCGCCCGCCGGGCGTTGCCGTACAGATCGTCCGGCCGCACCACCAGCCCGGAATAGTCGCGCCACTTGTCCGGGTAGCCGATCAGGATCAGCTGGTTGTCGAGCTTCCTAAGCGCTTCCTGCCGTGTGGCCTCGCTCATCCAGGCGTTGTGCTGCAGCCGCACCCGGAACACCGCCTTCAGCTCGGCCGTCAGCCCGGCCATCGCCGTCTTCTCGTCGGCAGGGAAGTAGCGCGACACGTAGGCCCTGCCGATCGCCATGCCCATGGCGCCGCTCGTGGCGGCCACCGCACGCTTCCAGCGCACCTCCAGCTCCGGCTGGCCGGACAGCGTCCTGCCATGGAACCCGAACGACGCGTCCACGAACGGCTTTGACAGGTCGTCGGCCGCGTTGTCCGCCAGGTGGAACGCCAGCCACGCCCGCAGGACGGCAAGGTCGGTCCCGGCCGCGACCTGCGCCTCGGCCAGCACCGCGGACTTCTCCGCCAGCACCACGGTGTCGGCGCGGCCGAGATCCGCGTGGGCGAGAAACGTCGTCCAGTCGAACCCGGGCGCGTCCCGTTGCAGCGCCGCGACCGGTGTCGGGTTGTAGGTCCGGTCCGGATCGCGCTGGTCCGCCCGCGCCCACTGCACCTGCGCCAGCCGGGTCTCGAACGCCACCATCGCCTGCGCCTGCGCGTCCGCGTCCGGCCAGCCGATCATGTGCAGCAGCTGCGCCACGTAGGCCGTATAAGCCGCCTTCTTGTCGGCGAACTTCGGCTGGAGGTAGTAGTCGCGGTCGGGCAGGCCGAGCCCGGCTTGGCCGAGCCCGATCGAGTAGCGGGTCGGGTCCTTGGCGTCCGGCTGCACGCCGAGCCCGAACAGCGAGCTGCCGTACCCGTGCTGCGCGTCGCCGAGCAGTGCCGCGAACGCCGTGCGGTCGCCGACCGCCTTCACCGCGTCGAGGTCGGCCCGCATCGGCTTCGTGCCCTGCGCCTCCACCGCCGCCTCGTCCATGAACGAGGCGTAGAACGCGCCCAGCTTCTGCTCGACCGTGACGGGGTTCTTCGCCGGGTGGGCCGCAAGCGCCGTCAGGATGTCCTGCACCCGGATCCGCGCCAGGTCGGCCAGGACGTTGAACGCGCCCCAGGACGCGTGGTCGCCCGGGATCACCATCCGCTCCACCGCGGCGCCGTCGGCATAGCCGAAGAAGTCGTCCCCCGGCTTCACGCCCGCATCCCGGCCGGACAGGTTGAAGCCCCAGGGCGCGAACGCCTGCGCCGGCGTGGCACCCGCCTGCACCGCGACCTTCGGCATTGTCGACACCGCCACCGGCTGCGCCCGCGCGACGGCCGCCAGCAGGCACAGGCTCGTCGCCGCCAGCAGCAGCCCGCGTGCACCGCCCGCGCGCCCGTTCCGCCCGTTTCCCGATCCCACGTCCCGCGATCCTTCCCGCCCTGTTGCAGCAGGCAAGCAGGACCGGAAACGCCGCGACCGTGTCAAGACGTCGCGGTCGCCGCCCCGCCCGAAAC
>CAXTOD010000243.1:0-4497 GCA_964245705.1 uncultured Acetobacteraceae bacterium | reverse complement strand
GGGCCGGGCGCGGCTCCAGCACCGGGGCGCGGCCCTCGCGGGCCATGTCGTAGGCGCGCTCGCCGGCCACCTTGATGGCGGAGAACACCGGCGGCACCTGCATGATCTCGCCCTGGAACGCGCCGAGCGCGCCCCGGAACTGGTCGTCGGTCGGGCGCACGGCGGAGGTGGCGGTCACCTGTCCGTCCGCGTCGTCGGTGTCGCGCGCCTCGCCGATCCGCAGCGTGAAGTGGTACAGCTTGGTGCCGTCCATGATGTACGGCACCGTCTTGGTCGCCGCCCCGAACGCCACCGGCAGCAGCCCGGTCGCCAGCGGGTCGAGCGTGCCGCCGTGCCCGGCCTTCTGCGCGTCGAAGCCGCGCCGCACCCGGTTCACCACGTCGGTCGAGGTCATGCCGGCCGGCTTGTCGACGACCAGCCACCCGTCCAGGGCGCGTCCACGCTTGCGTCGCATCGATCCGGTCGCCTTCGCTGGAGGGAGGCGAGGCTTTAGACGAGGGGGCGTGCGCCGGCAAACGCGCTTCCGGCGCTTGTCCAACCATGCTAGATGACGTATCCGAAATGGAGGAGATTTGGCGCCATGGCGGTCAACCTGTCGATCAAGAACGCGCCTGACGACGTGGTGCGACGACTCAGGCGCCGTGCCGAGCGTAACCACCGTTCGCTCCAAGGCGAGCTGATGGCGATCATCGAGACCGCCGTTGCCGAGGAGCGTTTCCTGACGCCGCTCGAAGTGCTGGCGGAGGCACGCAAGCTCGGCCTGAACAGTTCGTCGGAAGCGGCCGACATCATTCGTGCCGATCGTGACAGCCGTTAAGGTCATTGACGCGTCGGCGGTCGCGGCGTTGGTGCTGGACGAGCCGGAAGCCAAGCTGGTTGCGGACCGACTGCAGGGCGTGCTGCTGAAAGCCCCGGCCCTGCTCAACACCGAGCTGGCCAACGTGTGCCGGACCCGATGCCGACGCGAGCCGGACCTGCGGGAGCGTTTCCTTGCTGCCTTCCGACTGCGTCGCCGTCTCAACATAGAGGAGGCGCCGGTGGACTATGACGCGGTGCTGGGCCTGGCGCTCGCGACCGGCCTGACCGCCTACGACGCCAGCTACCTCTGGCTGTCGCGGCACCTGGACGCCGAGCTCGTCACCCTGGACCGGCAGCTCATGACCGAGGCGTCCCGCTCGTCCTGACGCGGTCGAGCCACGACGGGATCAGGCCTCGAACAGCACCGACCCCGGATCCCGGCCGCTCCGGCGCGTCACCCGCCGGACGAAGCGCCCGACGTCCGGCACGCCGTGCTCGACCACCAGCTCGACCACCCGTTCGCCGCGCGGTCGCCGGCGGCGCCAGTCGGCGTAGGGATACAGGGCGATCGGCAGGAAGGTGTCCGGCCCGCGCGGCGCCGAGAACGGTTTGGTGGCGCCGCTGTTGATCGGCGACAGGGTGATGGCGTCCCGGCAGGCCGACACCAGCGCCGCCGCGTCGAGCTCCAGCACGTCGTGGGCCAGGCTCCGATAGGGCCTGGCCTCCAGCAGGCGCATCAGCCGTGCGGGCGTCAGCCAGAAGTACACCTTGCGGTTCAGCAGGCGGTACCAGTCCTCCGGCCGGAGGCCGCCGCCGAGGCAGCGCGCCAGCCCGGCGTCGTCCATCGGCTTCTGGTCGCGGATGACGGCGCCCTCCAGCCCGTGCCGGCGCAGCGCCACCCCCTCGGGACGCCGCTGCGCTTCCAGCCTGTGCCGCGCCAGCCCGTCGACGCCGTACAGGTCGAGCAGCGCCGACGTGCTCAGCAGGCCGTGGCGGCAGATCGAGGGCCAGGTGCCGGCCTCGGCCATGTGGTAGAGCGTCGGGCAGTCGCGCAGCAGCTCGTCCAGCTCGTCTTCGGTCATCGATCCTCCGGTTCCCACCATCGACGGCGCTGCCGTCGGCGGCTAGACCCCGTTGCCATGTCGATCACCGCGCCGAGCCCGACCCGTACCCAGCGCTTCACCGTGGTCCTGCTGATCGAGCTGTGGGAGCGGTTCGGCTACTACGGCATGCAGGCGCTGCTGCTGCTGTTCCTGGTCCAGCGGCTCGGCTTTTCCGACCACGACGCCAACCTGCTCTGGGGCGCGTTCGGCGCGCTGACCTATGCCGCTCCCGCCATCGGCGGCTGGCTCGGCGACCAGGTGCTGGGCTCGCGCCGGTCGATGGTCTGCGGCGCCGCCTGCCTGTTCGTGGGATACCTGTCGCTGGCGCTGCCGTCGCACGGGCGTGCGCTGCTGAGCCTCGGCATGGGCACGATCGCGATCGGCAACGGTCTGTTCAAGCCGAACGCCGCCAACCTGGTGCGCCGCATCTACGAGGGCGACGACAGTCGGCTCGATGCTGCCTTCACCCTCTACTACATGTCGGTCAACGTGGGCTCGACGGTGTCGATCCTGCTGTCCCCCTGGCTCAGGGACCGGTTCGGCTGGCACGCCGCGTTCGGCATGAGCGCCGTCGGGCTGGCGCTCGGCCTGGCCGGCTACGCCGTGCTGCGGCACCGCCTCGACCGGATCGGCTCGGCACCGGATGCCCGTCGGTTGCCGGCCCGCACCGGCTGGCTGGTCCTGGCCGGCATGGTTGCCGCCATCCTCCTGGTCATGCTGGTGCTGCAGCATGCCGGGATCGCCCGCGCCTGCGTCTGGCTGGCGGGCCTGGGAACGCTGGCGGTCTGGGCCCGCATCTACCGGCAGGCGACGCGGGCCGAACGACCCGGCCTGCTGATCGCCTACCTGCTGACGATCGAGTTCATGCTGTACTTCGTGTTCTACCAGCAGCAGTCCACGTCGCTCACCCTGTTCGCGCTGCGCAACGTCGATCCGGCGTTCCGCCTTGGCGGGGTGACGCTGTTCTCGTTCTCCGCCGCCCAGTTCCAGGCGCTGAACCCCCTCTGGATCATGGTCATGAGCCCGGTGCTGGCCTCCCTCTACGCCGCACTCGGGCGGCGCGGGCGCGACCTGCCGATCTCGGTCAAGTTCCTGCTCGGGTTCGGCTTCGTCACCGCGGCGTTCCTGGTCTGGTGGCTCGGCACCGGACCCGGCGCGCCGGCGCACGTCTCGCCCTGGCTCATGGTCGGCGGCTACGGCCTGGTCTCGACCGGCGAGCTGCTGATCAGCGCGCTCGGCCTGGCAATGATCGCCCGCTACACGCCGGTGCGGCTGAGCGCGTTCATGATGGGTGCGCTGTTCGTGGGGCTTGGCGTGGCCCTCTACCTCGGCAGCGCGGTTGCCAACCTGGCCTCGCTGCCGCCCGAACTTGCCACCGCCGACGCGTCGCGAAGCCTGCCGATCTACCACGGGCTGTTCCTGGGCCTGCTGGAGCTGGGGCTGGCGGTGACGGTCCTGTGTGCTGCGGCGCTGCCGCTGCTGCGTCGCCTGGACCGCGCTCACCACGCTGCGGTCACGGCCTGATCGACGGACACCCGCTGCGGAAGATCAGCACCATCGACCGGGCGTCGTGCCCGACGGCATAGCCGGGCCCCGTTTCGCGGTAGGACCGGCACAGGACCGCCGGCGGATCGGCGTCGCGGAACCAGATCCCGTCCTCCAGCCCGTACTGGGCCAGCAGCGCCAGCCCGAACCACGAGATGCCGTTCAGCGGGTTGTCGAACAGCGGCGCCAGGCCCGGTGCGCGGGCGAGCCCGTGGCGCAGCACCGGCGGGAACGGCATCGCGCCCAGCATCTGCAGCGCGCCGAGGCCGGTGCGGGCGTGCTCGGCGTTCACCGCTTCCGCCATCGGCGGCAGCACGGTGGCCTCGTAGCGGTCCAGGTCGCGAAGCAGGGCGCCATAGGCGAAGGCGTCGCGGGCGAAGCAGACCAGGAGCAGCACCGCGACCGCCACCACCGCCTGCCCGGAGCGGCCGGAGGGCGGCAGCAGGCGCATCGCGGTCCAGATCGACGCCGACAGCATGGCGCCGATGCCCACCAGCACGCGGGGCTGCACCACCGGATCGCGCAGCAGCAGCATCGGCCCGGCGAACCCGGACAAGAGCACGGCCGTCGACAGGACGGCGAGCGGCCAGCCAGGCCTGCCGATCCGTTGCAGCGCCACCGCGAGGCAGCCGACGAGCGCCAGGACGGCGAGCGGGCCGAACGGGTCCGCGGGCGGTGTCATGTGCAGCACCAGCGCCAGCATGTCGTGCGCGTTGCGCGGCAGCAGCCGGACCAGCTCGCCCGGCCGCACCAGGGCCGCGTGCTGCACCTGGTAGCCCGGCAGCACCACCAGACCTGTGACCCGCAGCAGCGCGACCAGGCCGGCCGAGATCGGCAGGTTCAGGAAGAAGCACCAGCGCCAGTCGACGTTCTCCGTCAGCCAGCCACCAAGCACGGGGCCGACGAGCGGTCCCAGCAGCACGATCAGGCCGAAGATGGTCATCCCGATCGGGATCTGCCTCGGCGGCAGGCGCGTGCGCACGATGGTCTGCGCGGTGGGGATCAGTGCGCCGCCGAAGAAGCCCTGCCCCACCCGACCGAGGATCATGGT
>CAXTOD010000242.1:0-4503 GCA_964245705.1 uncultured Acetobacteraceae bacterium | reverse complement strand
CCGGGCCCGGTCCTGCTGGCGCTGGTCGCGGTCGAGCTGGCTGCGGCGACCGCCACCACCCACGCGGCGGCGCGGCTCGAGCAGTCGACGCTGCTGCTCGCGGTGGAATGGCTGCACCAGCTGGGGGCGGCGATCTGGATCGGCGGCATCCCGGCCTTCCTGATCGCGCTGGCCGAGGTGCATGACGGCGCCGGCTGGCGTCGGATCGGCGCCCGGTTCTCGCGCCTGTCGATGCTGGGGGTCGGCTGCATCCTCGTCTCCGGCGTCACCATGTTCATCGCCTATGTCGGCTCGCTGCCGGCGTTCTACGGCACCGCGTATGGCGTCATGGTGGGGGCCAAGATCGGCCTGTTCGGCGGCCTGCTGGCGCTAGGAGCCGGCAACTTCCTGGTCACCGAGCGCCTGCGCCGCGACCCGACCGCGTCGGTGGTGCGGATGAAGCGGTTCGCCGAGGTCGAGATCGGGCTCGGCTTCTCCATCTTCTTTGCCGCCGCCTCGCTGACCTCGGTGCCGCCCGCGGTGGATCTCACCCAGGACCGGGTGACCTGGCACGAGATCCTCCAGCGCAACGCCCCGGCCTGGCCGCGCCTGCGCTCGCCCGACCACGACGTGCTGGCGATCCCGGCGCTGCAGGCGAAGATCGATGCCGAGGCCGCGGGCGCCCACCGCGTTGCCGCTCCCGCCTTCGTGCCCGGCGACGGCACCCTGCCGCCGCGCAACGCCGACGACATCGCCTGGTCGGAGTACAACCACCATTGGGCCGGCCTGTTCGTGATCGCGATCGGGCTGCTGGTGCTGCTGGCGCATGCGGGGGTCAGGCCGGCGCGGCACTGGCCGGTGATCTTCCTGGGGCTGGCGCTGTTCTTGCTGCTCCGCTCCGATCCGGAGGTGTGGCCGCTCGGGCAGGAGGACTTCATGGCCGCCTTCCGCGACGTGGAGGTGGTGCAGCACCGGGTGTTCGTGGTGCTGATCCTGGTGTTCGCGGCGTTCGAATGGTCGGTGCAGACCGGGCGGCTGCGAAGCAGGCGGGCGGCGCTGGTGTTCCCGCTGATGGTGGCGGCGGGGGGCGCGCTGCTGCTGACCCATTCGCACCAGATCGCCAACGTCAAGGACGCCGAGCTGATCGAGCTGACCCATACCCCGCTGGCGCTGGCCGGGATCGCGTCGGGATGGGGGCGATGGCTGGAGCTGCGGCTGCCGGGACGCGGCGGACGCATCGCCGGCTGGGTCTGGCCGTGCTGCTTCATCCTGGTCGGCGTGATCCTGCTCTGGTACCGGGAAGCCTGAGGAAGCCCGGAACCGTTCGATCTTCGCCCACGCTGTTCTAGACTGCGACCATGGTCGTCTCGCTGGTCGTGATCCTGCTCCTGGTGCTGTTGAACGGCGTGTTCGCGATGGGCGAGCTCGCCCTGATCTCGTCGCGGCGGGCGCGGCTGGCGGTGCTGGTGCGGCGCGGCGTGCCGGGTGCGGAACGGGCGGCGGCGCTGGCCGACGACCCGCAAAGCTTCCTGCCCACCGTGCAGGTCGGCATCACCCTGGTCACCATCCTGCAAGGGACCTTCGGCGGCGCCAGCATCGCCGGCCGGCTCGCCCCGTGGCTGGCGCGTGTGCCGGTGCTGGCGCCGTTCGCGCACGAGCTGGCGCTGACGCTGTGCGTGATCGCGATCACCGCGCTGATGCTGGTGCTGGGCGAGCTGGTGCCCAAGCAGCTGGCGCTGCGCCGCCCGGAGCGGATCGCGGCCGCCTTGTCGCTGCCGCTGCTGCTGCTGTCGCGGGTGGCGGCGCCCGCGGTCTGGCTGCTGCGGCAGTCCTCGTCGCTGGTGCTGCGCGTGTTCGGCGTGACCAAGACCGGCCGGGAAACCGTGACGGAGGAGGAGCTCCGCGCGCTGATCGCCGAGGGCGCACAGACCGGGGTGCTGGAGCACGAGGAGCGCAACATGATCGAGCGCCTGCTCCGGCTCGCGGACCGGCCGGTGCGGGCGATCATGACCCCGCGCAACGAGCTGGTCTGGGTCGAGCGGCACGCCGATGCCGCGGTGCTGCGGGACGCGCTGCGGATGTCCGGGCATTCCCGGCTGCTGGTGTGCGAGAACGGCATCGACAACCCGGTCGGGCTGATCCGGGTCCGCGACGTGCTGGACCTGCTGCTGGACGGAGGGACGCCGTCGGTGGAGGCGCTGATGCTGCCGCCGGTGGTGGTGCCGGACACCATCAGCGCGTTCGACGTGCTGGAGCAGCTGCGCACCCATCCGCTCGGCATGGTGCTGGTGCTGGACGAGTACGGCAGCTTCGAGGGCGTGGCCACCGCGGCCGACGTGTTCGAGGCGATCGTCGGCGAGCAGCAGGAGCCGGGCGCGGTGCCGGAGCGTCCGATCGAGGCGGACGGCGTGCTGACGCTGGACGGCGGCGCGCCCGCGGACGAGGTCAAGGACCGGCTCGGGCTGGGCGACCTGCCGGCGGAAGGCAGCTACCACACGCTGGGCGGGCTGATCCTGGCGCTGCTGCGGCGGGTGCCGGCGCCGGCCGACAAGATCGCGTTCTCCGGCTGGCTGTTCGAGGTGCTGGAGATGGACGGCAGGCGGGTGCACAAGGTCCGCGCCAGCCGGCAGACCCTGGCCGAGAACTAGGCGCGTTCCTGCCGAACGCCTGTGTCCCCCTAGGCCGAACCTCCTGGGAGCGCGTTCCCTCGATTACGCGATCCCGGTCTGCCTTGAACCGACAGCTCAAGACGTTCAAGGTCATGTCCGAAGACTTGCGAGGGCTCTGTGGCTCCAACCCCGCGCCTCGACCACGTGGCGGCATTCCAGCCGGCCTCGCAGCCCGATGCCACGCCTCAGAGCACTTCCTCCTCCGAGGAGCCACAGGGTCAGGCAACCTACGACATGTCGGATCTGCGTCCAGACAGGACCGGCCTGCCCTTTATCGTGTTCATCTCCCAGCGGGATGAGGCCAGTCACGACATCAGGGTCAAAGTTTCGCCTGCCCCAAGGGTCCGGCGGGATCAGATGGGAAGCTATGCCCTGCGACCGGCGTTGGAGTGGAAGGCCGGATGGCGCATCAGCACGAGGGACGAGGCGCTTCTTCAGCGTTGGGTCGAGCTGAACCAGAAGGTGCTGATCGACTACTGGAACGGCGCGATCGAATACACCGAGGACGCTCTCGCCCAGATCAGGTCGATCTGAGCGGCACGCGCTGACGACCCGGGACGAACGCTCTCTCCTGACCCTCGTCGTCAGCTACATCGCACGCATCGAGAGCGGTCTCGCTGCCGACGACAACAAGGTCAGCCGGACCGCAACCGAGATTTCCGACCTCATCAAGCGCATCGAGCGGCAGCCGATGGGTGATCGACGGGTTGTCGGACCGAAACCGGCGGCATCCCGGGCGCGGTGCCGAAGCGTTTGAAGGTCAAGAACCGGCCAGGGCTGGGCGACCGTCCGGCGGAAGGCGGTTCCCATACGCTGCGCGGGGCGGGTCCTGGCGCTGCTGCGCCGGGGGGCCGGCGCCGGCCGACCCGATCGCCTTCAATGCAGCGTTCGCACCGCCTGCTCGTCGGCGAAGATCGGCCAGCGCCCGTCCGCCAGGGTCGCCAGCGACGGCGACGGCACCCCGAAACGCTCCGAGTACACCCAGAGATAAGTGAAGGCGCGGTGCACGTAGTCGCGCGTCTCGTCGCCGGGCAGGGTCTCGATGAACAGCAGCGGGTCGCCGTCCGGCTTCCAGCGCCCGGCCGCGCCGGGCCCGGCGTTGTAGCTCGCGAGCAGCCGGATCAGGTCGCCATCCACGCCGGGCTGCGTCGCCAGGTAGGAGAGGTAGCGCTGGCCAAGCTCCAGGTTGAGCCCGGCATTGTGCAGCGCGCGGGCGTTGCCGGCGAAGCGGTTCGGCTCGCCGAGCACGAAGCCCGCCGTCACCGGCATCAGCTGCATCAGCCCGTGCGCCCCGGCGCCCGACACCGCGGACGGGTCGAAGTTCGATTCCAGCCGGGTCAGGGCGTAGACAAGGGCCGGGTTCACGGTGAAGCCGCGCCGCGGGGAAAGCGTCGGGATCGGCAGCCGCGCCTGATCGCGCGGCTGGCCGTCGCGGTCCTGCAGGATCGAGGCGAGCTGGGACGACAGGGACTCCAGCCCCGCCGCCTCGGCGACCAGCTCGATCGAGCGGCACAGCGCCATGTCGCCCTGCACCGTGGGCCAGAGCCGGCGCAGCGTCGCCTCCGCGCGCGCGGTCTCGCCGACCTGCAGCAGGGCGAAGGCGCGACGGCCGGCCGGGGTGGCGCCGACCGCCTCGACGTCGATCTCGGACAGGATGGCCCGGCCCGGCCCGGCATCGAGGTCGTCCGCCGCCGCCGTCACGGGCTGGCTTCCGGACCAGCTTCCGTCGGTGCGGCCGAGGATGCGGCCGGCCAGCAGGCCGTAGAAGGTGTGCGGCGCCGCCGCGGCGCGGCCGAGCCAGGACCGGTAGCCGGCACGGTCCCCGGCCTGGAGGTGCGCACGGGCAGCCCAGAAG
>CAXTOD010000241.1:0-4547 GCA_964245705.1 uncultured Acetobacteraceae bacterium | reverse complement strand
CCGTGCGACGGTGCGCGCCATGACAGCGTCCCCCGATCCAGCCCCCGAAGCCCTCCGCCACCGCTTCGACGCCGCCCAGGCGATCGTCGCCGAGGCGGCCACCCTGGCGATGCGCATGCGCCCTCCCTCCGGCGGCCCGGTGGCCAGGCAGAAGAGCGCCCAGGACTGGCTGACCGAGGCGGACGGCGCCGTCGAGGCACTGGTCGCCGAGCGCATCGCCGCCCGCTTCCCCGACGACGGCTTCCAGGGCGAGGAAACCGGCCGCACCCGCGACGGCGTCTTCCGCTGGGTGGTCGACCCGATCGACGGCACCTCCAACTTCGCCCGCGGCCGCAACCGCTGGTGCGTGTCGCTCGGCCTGCTGCGGCACGACCAGCCGGTGGCCGGCATCCTGGCCGCGCCGGCGCTGGGGGAAACCTTTGCCGCCCTGCGCGGCGCCGGCGCCACCCTCAACGGCCAGCCGATCCACGCCTCCGCGGAGGGCGACCCGGCACGCGCGATGGTGGAGGTCGGCTGGAGCCCGCGCGTCACCCGCGCCGACTTCGTCGCCACGGTGGACCGGGTGATGGCGCTGGGCGCCATGCCGCGTTCCGGCGGCTCCGGCGCCCTGGCGCTCGCCGACGTCGCCTGCGGTCGCCTCGACGGCTACATCGAGCTCTACATCAACCTGTGGGACGTCGCCGCCGCGCTGGCGATCCTGCACGAGGCCGGCGCCCGCACCACCCCGTTCCTGCGCGACGGCGGCCTGGAGCGCGGCATCCCGATCCTGGCGGCAGCCCCCGGCCTGGCCGCGGCGCTGTCCGAAGCGGCCCGGCTCGCCCTGGACTGACCGGCGACAGGGCTGGCCGGCGATAAGGCCCTGTGCGAAGCGCATGGGACAGGCCATTGTTTCGACGCAGTTTCGGCGTCACCTGAGTCGACAGGTCGAGGACATGGTCATGCATCTTTCTTCTGCCGTCCGGTCCGGACCGCCGCACCGGCGGCTGGTCCCGGTCCTGCTGGCCCAGGTCCTGGTGGCCGGAGCTCTGCTCGGCGCCGTCCTGCCCGGCAGGGCCGCCCTGGCGCAGGGTGCCCGCCAGCAGCAGCAGCAGGAGCTGGTCGACCGCGCCACCCTGACCGCGCAGGACGTGCTGAACTGGCACGACAACGATCCCACCGAGCGCCGCCTGCTGGCCCGCTCCAGGGGGGTGATGATCTGCCCCAGCATCTTCCGCATGAGCTTCCTGTTCGGCGGCTCCGGCGGCGGCTGCGTGCTGCTGTCGCGCGACGCCAACGGCTCCTGGTCCGCGCCCGCCTTCTACTCCATCGGGTCGGGCAGCTTCGGCCTGCAGGCCGGGGTGCAGGACGCCGAGGTCATGCTGTTCATCCTGACCAGGCGTGGCCTGACCGCGGTGATGGACAGCCAGTTCAAGATCGGCGCCGACGCCTCGCTCGCCTTCGCCACGCTGGGCGTCGGCATGGAGGGCGCCACCACCGCGGCGCTGCGCGCCGACATCGTGGCGGTGGAGAAGGCACGCGGCCTGTTCGCCGGGATCGCGCTGCAGGGCAGCATCATGAGCTCCGACAGCGTCGGCGACCGCGCGTACTACGGCCAGCCGGTCGGCCCGGAGGACATCGTGGTGGCGATGCGCGTCAACAACCCGGGCGCCGACCCGCTGCGCGCGGTGCTGATGCGCTACGGCTCCACCGCCCCGGTCCAGCCGCCGCCCTACGGACCGCCGCCCTCCTACGGCCCCAGGCCCTACGGACAGCCGGGCCCCTATGCGCAGCCATCCGACGCCAACGGCCCGATGCAGCTGGCGCCGACCGGGCCGGTGCAGCAGCAGCCCCTGCCGCCGCCGCGCTAGTTCCCGCTGCGGGAACTGTCGCGTTCAGGCCGTGATCCGGTCCACCGCCGCGCAGAAGCTCCGCATGTCGGCAGCCGAGCCCACGGTGACGCGCGAGCGCGTCGGCCAGATCGCCCAGCTGCGTCCGATGTCGATCTTCTCCGCCGCGAACGCCGCCTTCATCTCCGGCGCCGGCCGGTGCCAGTCGACCATGAACATGTTGGCGTCGCTGGGCAGGTAGGTGATCCCGCGCTGCTTCAGGTGGGCAAAGGTGTCCTCGCGCACGGCGATCATCTCGCGTCGCCGGGCCGCGATCTCGTCCGCCTGCAGCAGGGCGGTGCCGCCGGTCGCCAGCGCCACCACCGACAGCGCGCCGCTCTGCATCTGCCCGTCATAGCGCATCATCCGGTCGTGCAGGTCGGGACGCGCCATGCTCACGCCCAGCCGCAGCCCGGCCATGCCGAAGATCTTGGAGAAGGTGCGCAGCACCACCACGTCCTTGCCCTGCGCCGCCAGGTACGCCGCGCTCGGGGTGCCGGCGAAGTGCAGGTACGCCTCGTCCACCAGCACGAGCGAGCCGGCCGGCTTGTTCTCCACCAGCCAGGCGATGTCGGCGACCGGGGTGACCGTCCCGGTCGGGTTGTTCGGCGAGCACACGTAGTACACGCCCGCCTTAGGATCGGCCGCGAGCATCGCCCGGACGTCGGTGGCATACCGGTTCTCCGGCCGCAACGGCACCCTGCTCACCCTGACGCCCAGCCACTTGCCCACCGCCCACGCTTCCTCGTAGGTCGGGTCCGCCGTCACCAGGCCGCGGGTCGGCGAGCAGAACGTCACCACCGCGCGCGCCAGCGGGTCGCTGGAGCCGGGCCAGGGCAGGACGTGGCTGACCGGCACCCCCTCCACCGTCGACACGTTGTCGATCAGCCGCTGCCGCAGGTTGCTCGGCTCGTAACGGTTGCCGGCTCGCACCGTGGCGGCACCCGCCGCCGCGGCGGCCGGGAACGGCCCGGTCCAGCACTCGTTGCTGCCGATGCGGACCATGCCCTGCAGGTCCGGCTTCCTTGCCAAACTGGTGATGGTGGTCGCCGCCGCCTGCGCCGTGCCGCGCGACACCGACAACCCGCTCGCGGCCGCCACCGCCTGCACGCCAAGCAGGGCCGAGATCCGCCCGAAATGGCGTCGGGAATAGCCGCGCCGGAGGAGGTCCTGTTTCGCGTCCCGCGACAAGGCAACGGTCATCCCGGCTCCTCCGATCATGCGCCCGCTTCAGCTTGATGTTGCAACGCGGCAAGCGTCAACAGGAAACCACCGCAAGCGCGCTCCTGCACGCAACATTCTTTCTTCGTCTCCGCGCCGACCGTCATGGCCGCCGCTCAGCTGGCCGCGGCGGAGGCCTCGCCAAGGATCCGTCGCAGGGCGTCGACGTCGTGCGCGAAGCGGCCCAGGAACAGGCCGTCCACCACCCCGCCGACCCGGTGCAGCAGCCCGGGACCGGCGCTGCCGCCATAGATCAGCCGCGTCGCCGGCCAGGCCGCCAGCCTGGCCCGAAGCGCCCCGGCCACCGCCGCGATGTAGTTCGCTGCGGCCGGCTCCGCGGCACCGATCGCCCAGACCGGCTCCCAGGCCACCAGCATCCCGGTGCCGGGATCCAGCCCCTGCGTCGCCGCCTCGAACTGGCGCCAGCACGCCTCCGCCGCCGCTGCCGGCGCACCCTGCTCGTGCTCGCCGACGCACAGCACCGGAACCAGCCCGGCCCGCACCGCGGCCCGCATCTTCGCCGCGACCACGGCGTCGGTTTCCCCGAACAGCCGCCGCCGCTCGGCATGGCCGACCTCGACGTACCGGCACCCGGCCTCGGCCAGCATCGGCGCCGACACCTCGCCGGTGTACGGACCCGCATCCTCCCAGAACACGTCCTGCGCGCCGAGCGCGACGTTCGTCCCGGCCAGGATCTCGCGCGCGTCGTGCAGCGACAGGAAGGACGGGATCACGAACAGCTCGACGTCGCCCGGCGGCAGCGCGCGCACCCGCTCCATCCAGCGCCGGGTCGCGTCGAGCCCCATGTACATCTTGAGGCTGACGCCGACTACGCGCCTCCGCGCCGGCACGCTCAACCCGCGGACAGCCCTGTGTCGTAGGCGCTGATCGCCGCCACCTTGTCCGCCGAGCGGGACGCCGGGTCGAAGCGGTGCTTCAGCCATTCCTGCACCAGCGCCCGCGCCAGCTCCACGCCGATCACCCGCTCGCCGACGCACAGCACCTGGGCATCGTTGCTCAGGACCGCGCGCTGCACCGAATACACGTCGTGCGCCGTGACCGCGCGTATTCCCGGCACCTTGTTGGCGCTGATCGCCACCCCGAGCCCGGTGCCGCAGATCAGCAGCGCGCGGTCCGCCTTGCCGCCCGCCACCAGGCGCGCCGCCCGCACCGCGATGTGCGGGTAGTCGGTGCCCTGGTCGTCGGTGACGCCGACATCGGTGACCTCCGACACGCCGGGATGCGTCTCCAGGTCTGCCTTCAGCGCGTCGCGGAACCGCATCCCGGCCTCGTCGCAGCCGATCACGATGCGAAGCTTAGTGTCCGTCATGGCTTCCGTCTCCAGCCGCATGCGCGGCCATTGCAAGGGACACCGCGCCTGCGTCGCGCAAGCCCCGGCTGCGCTCGCCGTGCAGCCGGGCGCGGCCGAGCCGCGGCAGGAGGAACGCGGTGGCCTCGGCC
>CAXTOD010000240.1:0-4588 GCA_964245705.1 uncultured Acetobacteraceae bacterium | reverse complement strand
GGTCCGGTCGGCGATCGCCGACGCGCCGGCGCCCCCGTTGGCCGCCGGCTGCGTGCGCGATCCGGACGCCGCCTACGACTCGCCCTGCGGAACACCGTCCGCGATCGCGATCCGGCCTGCCGCCTATGCGCCGCCACCGCCGGCCGCATCCGGCTGCGCCCGCGATCCGGACGCCGCCTACGACTCGCCCTGCCGGCCAGTCCGGGTCGCGATGCCATCCTACGCGCCGCGGGCGCAACCGGTCCGGCCGGGGCTGGTGCTGGCGAGCGTCGCGGTGCCGGCACGGCAGAACGGGGCATGGTCGATCCAGGTCGGCGCGTTCGTGTCGGTGGACCAGGCGCGCTTCGCCGACACCATGGCGCGGCAGGCCGACTTCGCGGTGCTGGCCGGCAGCCAGAGCGTGGTGCAGCCGACCAGCCCGTTCGGGCACGGCGTGCTGTACCGCGCCCGGCTGGCCGGGCTGGCGCGGGTCGACGCCGGCAGCGCCTGCGCCGCGCTGCGGGCACGCGCCATTCCCTGCATGGTGGTCGCGCCGGGCGGCTGAACCGCGGGAGCCGGTTGTCGTTCCTCGAGAGAAGGAGACCGACATGACCGCCATCACCACCCTGGACCCGCACGACCCGCTGCCGGACGGCCCGGCCATCATCCTGATGCGCCGCTTCGAGGAGGACGACCCGAAGCACGACATGATGGAGCTGATCGTGATCGACGCCGACCAGAGCGAGCGCACCAGCCGGTTGCTGACCCCGGACGGGCTGCCGATGCCGTGGCAGCAGGCCGAGCGACGCGTGATCGCGGACGCGGAGGAGGCCGGGATCGACCGGCTCTACCGCATCGATCGCACCGCCGGGCCGCGCGAGCACGAGGTCGAGGTGCATGGCGGCGACCGCACCGTCGGCATGGACGCGCTGGACGATTTCGACATGGAAGAAGGCGAACGGGGCAGCGACATGCGCGACATGCCCCTCAACGAGTCGCCGCGGAAGTTCTGAGCCGGACGCTCCGGGAGCCGGTCGCTCCCGGAGCCGATGCTCAGGACGCGAGGCGGACCGGTCCAGACATGGCCGGCCAGTCGGCATAGCCGGTGGAGTCGCCGCCATACCAGTACTGCTTCGGCGCCTCGGCCAGGGGGCGCTCCAGTGCGCAGCCGGTCCACTAGGTCCGGGTTGGCGATGAACAGGCGGCCGAGACTGAACAGGTCGGCATGGCCGTCGGCGATCGCCTTTTCCGCCAGCTCGACCGTGTAGTTGTTGTTGGCGATGTAGGCGCCGGTCACGTGCCGGCGCAGCACGGCAAAGTCCACGTCCTCCGGATGGTCGCGCGTCTGCTGGGTGATGCCCTCGATCACGTGCACGTAGGCCAGCCCAAGCGGCGCGAGCGCGTCGAGAAGCGTGCCGTAGGTGCCCATCACGTTCCCGTCGAGCGGCGTCTCGCCCGGCATGGTGGTGGTGGGAGACAGGCGGATGCCGACGCGGCCGCCCCCGCCCCACACCTCGGCGACGGTCCGCGCCACCTCCAGCGGCAGCCGTAGCCGGTTCTCCAGGGAGCCGCCGTAGCGGTCGGTGCGCTGGTTGGTGCTGTCGCGGATGAACTGTTCCAGCAGGTAGTTGTTGGCCGCGTGGATCTCGACCCCGTCGAAGCCGGCGTCGCGCGCGCACTGCGCGGCATTGCAGTAGTCGCCGATGATCGCCTCGATCTCGCCGGTCGCCAGGGCGCGCGGGGTCACGTGCTCCTGCATCCCGGCATCGGTGAAGGCCTGGCCGACCGGCCTGATCGCGGACGGCGCCACCGGCAACGCCCCCCCCCGGGCTGCAGGCTCGGATGCGAGATGCGGCCGGTGTGCCAGAGCTGCGACAAGATGCGGCCGCCGTTCGCGTGCACCGCCTCGGTGACCGGACGCCACGCCGCGACCTGCTCCGCGTTCCAGATCCCCGGGGTCAGGGCGTAGCCGCGGCCTTGCGCGGAGATGTTGGTGGCTTCCGACACGATCAGCCCGGCCTGCGCGCGCTGCGCGTAATAGGTGGCGGCGTAGTCCGGGACGATCCCCTCGCCGCTGGAGCGGCTGCGCGTCAGCGGCGCCATGACGACCCGGTTGGGAAGGTCGAGCGCGCCGGCCCGGAACGGTTGGAACAAGGGGCTGTCCTGGTAGGCGGCCATGAAGGGTTTCCGGCAGTCGAGGGATCCCTGGACCGAACGGCATCCGGGGCAAAAGGATGCCGCGCCCGGGCTCCTGATCGCGATCGGCCGTCGACCGGTCCGCCGCGACGGCGCCCGTTCGCGTCGCCGAGTCGCGTCCAACGGCTGCGACCTGCCGCCGGCCCCGAGGCGCGGCGGGGCCGGGCACGGCAGGATCGGGCGCGGAACGGGGCGCCCCCTCCGCGATGTCGGCCATCGTCCTGCCATCTTGCGGGCGATGCTGCGATCGACCGGGATTCGGGAGGCGTGGCGTCCGGCGCGCAGTCCCTCCCGGTAGCGGGATCGCCGGAGAGCAGGTATTCGAGGTGTCGCTCCCGGATGGTCCTGGCGGCCGGCGGCGGACGGGGACAGGTCGGATGGAGAACGCGATCCCGCGATCGGGCTCGACCGAATGTGAGAAACCAGACCGGTTGTGCAACGATGACGGGGTGGGCAAAACGTGGCATGTTGATCGCGTGACACTTGATTGCGGGGTGGTCGCTTGGAAACGCTGAGGCCTGGCCTGCCCAGGCCTGACGCCGTGCTGCTCCGGCTGCAGCTGATCGGACGCATGCAGGCCCTGACGCTTGCCAACGAAAGCGTGCTGCCGCTCGGCCGCAAGACGCGTGGGCTGCTGGCGATCCTGGCCCTGTCCGGACGACGGCCGGTGCTGCGGCTCCGCCTGGCCGAGCTGCTGTGGAGCAGGCGCTCGGAGGAGCAGGCACGGGCCTCGCTGCGGCAGGAGATCCACCGCCTGCTCGAGGCGCTGTCGCCGCTCGGCGTCGACGTCATCACCGTCGAGCGGCACACGCTGGCGCTGAAGCCCGCCCTCACCTCGGTGGACGCGGAGCGGATCCTCAACGCCAACGCCAACCAGGCCGAAACCCTGCCGCCGATCGACGGCGTGCTGCTTGAGGAGCTGAACGGCACCGATCCGGCGCTCGACGCCTGGCTGCAGGGCGAGCGGAACCGGCTGCGCGAGCATGCGATCGGGCTGTTCGAGCAGATGCTGCTGCGCCAGCGCGAGCCGGCCGGCATCCTGGCGGCGGCCCGCCAGCTGCTCCTGCTGGACAGCCTGCACGAGCGTGCCTGGCGTGCGACGATCCGGGTCCAGCTCCAGGGCGGCGACACCGGGCTCGCGCTGCAGACCGCGGAACGGTGCAACGAGGCGTTCGCCGCCCGGCACGGCGCCGAGCCGGGACCGGAAACCCGCCGCCTGTTGTCCGAGCTCGGCCAGTCCTCGTCGGGATCGCCGGCCGGCGATATCCTCAGGAACGTCGCCAGCGCGTTTCCCGACGACCCGGCGCTGGCGCAGGACCAGGCCGTCCCCGCCAACGCGGACCAGCGGGCCGAGCCCGAGGCGGCGGTGCCGACGCCGGGCGCCGGGCGCCTGGCTGAGTCTGCGGACGGACGGCGACGCGACCCGAACGACAGCCATCCGCTGCTGGCGGTGCTGCCGCTGCTCGACCTCGACAACGGCAGCCAGGCGGGCCTGGCCGGCGGCGTTGCGGACGCCATCGCCGCGGGCCTGGTGCGCCAGGGCCAGCTGAAGCTGCTGAGCGGCAGCGAGCTGCAGGGCAGCCTGTCGCAGGGCCGCGAGGACGCGGTGCTGCGCCGCGCGTTCGGCCTCGACTACGTGCTTGACGGCACCCTGCAGCACGCCGCCGGACGGCTGCGCGCGATCGTCCGGCTGACCGACATACGCCAGCACGGCCAGATCGTCTGGGCGCAGCGCTTCGACGCCGCCGAGGCGGACGCGCTGGCGCTTCAGGACCAGATCGCCACCGTGGTGTCGGCGCGTCTGCCGACCGAGATCATGCTGGTGGAGGGGCGCCGGATGCGCCGGCGGCCGCTGTCGGAGCTGGACCCGCATGGGCTGGTGATGCGGGCCTTCTCCTGCATCCTGACCGGGGACCCGGCGCAGACCGAGCAGGCCCTGGCGCTGCTGGGCCAGAGCATCGGGCGGGACGGCGAGGACCCGCTGGCGCATATCGCCGCCGGGATCGCGCACCTGCTGCGCGCCCTGCAGCACTGGGACGACCCGGACCGGGAAGCCGAGCTGGCCGATGCCAGCACCCGTACCGCGGTCGAGCGCGCACCGGTGCTGGCGGTGGCGGTGGCGCTGCGCTGCATCGTCCGCAGCGAGCTCGGCGACGTGCCGGAGGCCGCGCTGGCCCTGGCCGAACGCGCCCGCTCGCTGCAGCCGGAATCGCCGTCCAGCTGGGCCGCGTCGGCGTTTCCGCTGGTGCGGCTGGGCCGTCTGGACGAGGCTGCGACCTGCTTCGCCCGCTACAAGGGGCTGTTCCCGACCCACCCGTTCGAGATGCTGCTTGACCTGCCCGGGATCATGATCCCGCTGCTGCAGGGACGCGACGAGGAGGCGGCACGGATCGGGCTCACCCTGTCCGAGCTC
>CAXTOD010000239.1:3561-4599 GCA_964245705.1 uncultured Acetobacteraceae bacterium | reverse complement strand
CCGGATGAACAGCGCCGAGGGGTTCACGCCGGCCTGACCTGCGGACCTCCCGCCGGCCGGTTCGGCGCGTGCGGGTCGGGGGCGGGGTCCTCGGGCTCGTCGCGCACGGGCCTCTCGGGATCGCGCCGCGCCAGCCGCAACAGCACGCCGGCCGCCGCGAAACACAGGAACACGTTGACCGCCGGCTGGTAGAACAGCAGGGCGGCCAGCAGCGCCGTTGCGGCCGGGATCGTGCTCCGGTCTCCCAGCAGCGCCGCCCACAGCGCCAGCACCATCGCCGCCGTCATCGACAGCGAGTCGAACACGTAGGTCAGGTTCTGCAGGTAGAACGGGGTGGCGAACAGCCGCATCGCGGCAGGCGCGACGCGCGCGGCGCCGCGCTCTGGGGCCGCGCGCCCCCATCAGCGCGATCGCGCCCAGCTGCGGCAGCGGCGAGATGTCGAGCATGCGGCCGCCGAACGACAGCAGCGTCATCAGCGCCGCGGTCAGCAGCCGTCCGTCCTCTGCCCACAGGTTGTAGCCGACCTGCACCCGGCCGAGGTCGTCGAGCTGGAGGTAGCCGGTGGTCAGCACGCGGAAGGTGCAGCACAGGAAGAACCCGGCGATCGCCGCGACGATCGCCAGTTCGCGCCGGCCGGCCTCGGTCATGGCCGGTCCCGGACGCTTTCCGTCGGCTGCCGCGGCACCGCCCGGGGCGGCGCCGGCGGCGGCGCGGCCTCCGCGCGACGGTGCGCCTGCGCCGCACCGGGCGGGTCCGGCAGGGCGTAGTTCCAGTGTCGGAACACCTCCGGGTGGCGCCGGAGCCAGTCCAGCACCGGCGCGTCGGGCCCGGCGCGGGACGGCACGTGCGGCCGCGCGGCGCGCAAAGCCTCCGCCATGGCGCGGCCGGACGGGGCGGACAGGTCCAGGCCGAGCAGGTCGTGGACGCGCCCGATCTCGTGCATGGGCTGCCGCCGCAGCGCCTCGTAGCGGACCTCCGCGAACCGGCCGGGCGGCAGCACCGCGCTGTCGCGGCGCAGGGCGGCCATCAGGCGCGGG
>CAXTOD010000239.1:0-3551 GCA_964245705.1 uncultured Acetobacteraceae bacterium | reverse complement strand
GTATACCGCCTGCACCAGTTCCGCCGCCTGCGCGTCCGCCGTTGCCGCCGAGCCCAGCGACAGCTCGCGGATCAGGGTCGCGAACATGCGCACGGAAGAGGCGCACACGTCGGCGGGGTTGCGATGGATGTGGATGAAGCGCGCCTCGGGCCAGATCGCCCGGAGCAGCGGGATGCGGGCGCTGTTGGCGGGGTTGCGGATCAGCAGCGGGCGGTTGCCGGCGGCCCGGGTCATCTTGGCGACGTAGCGGAGGAGGCGGCCGCGCCAGCGACGGAGCTCGGCGGTGCCGACCCCGTCGAGGAACACGCCGCGGTCGAACTCCGCCTGCAGCCGGTCGGGGAAGTACAGGCCATGGTTGCAGGACAGGGTGGACAGGTTGGCCATCGCCAGCTCGTCCTCCTGCGGCAAGTCGGGGCGCAGCGGCATGGCGTCGATCAGCCGGGTGCGCGGGAAGAACTGCTCCACGAACGGCCGCGCCAGGCGCGCCAGGCCCAGCGCTTCCGCCGGCAGCCCGACCGACATCGGCGACAGGATGCCGAACGAGTCGGAGCGGCTCAGCAGGTTGGCCAGGTGGGTGGTGCCGCTGCGCCAGTGGCCAACCACGAACACCGGCGCCGGACCCGGGTCGGGCCGCAGCCGAAGCAGCGCGGCGACCGTTGCCGCCTCGCCCAGGGTGAAGGGCAGGCGCAGCGCCGTCATGGCCAATGCGGTTGCCGCCACATGCAGGCGCCCGGGTCGTACGCCGCCCTTCAGCAGCAGGCGGACCAGGGTGTCGGGCGTGGCGCCGCACAGGGGATGGAACAGGCGGTGCACCCGGCCGTTGCCGCGCGACGCCAGGGCCGGGAGCCAGCCCGCCTGCGTGTCGGTGGCGGCATCGGTCCGGTTCTCGACATGCATGTCCACCACGCCCCAGCGGCGCAGGGCCGGTGGAAGTTCCAGCGCGGCGGGTCGGCCGCGTTTGGTCAGCCGCGGCCGGTCAGCCCAGGTCCTTGGCGACCTCGAGACGGCGCAGCAGGGCGTCGATCTCCATCGCGTAGTCGAGCGCGGTGTCGGGCTGGAAGTGGATCTCCGGCACGCCGCGCAGCCGCACTGCCCGGCTCAGCTCGCTGCGCAGGAACGGGGCGGCACGGCGCAGCGCCGGCAGCTTCTCGTCGATGTCGCTGCGGCCGAGCCGGGCGACGAACGCGGTGGCGTGCTTGAGGTCCGGGCTGATCCGCACCTCGGTGACGGTGACGTGGACGCCGGCCAACTCCGGGTCGCGGAACTCCACCCGGGTGAACAGGTCGGCCAGCACGTGACGGACCTCCTCGGCGACGCGCAGCTGGCGCTGCGACGGGCCGGACGGACCAGTGTGCTTCTTCCCCGAACGAGAAGGACCGGCAGGTCGCCCTGCCGGTCCCCCCTCTTTGAATTGCCTGCTCTCGACGGTGCTGCGCGGCTTCTGGCTCACGCCGGCACCAGCTCCATCTCGTAGCACTCGACCACGTCGCCCTCCTTGAGGTCGTTGTAGCCGGCGAACGACAGGCCGCACTCGTAGCCGCGGGCCACTTCCCGGACATCGTCCTTGAAGCGCTTGAGCTGGCTGAGCTCGCCCTGGTGGACCACCACGTTGTCGCGAAGCAGACGCACGCCGCAGCCGCGCTTGACCACGCCCTCGGTGATGTAGCAGCCGGCGACCTTGCCGGTCTTGGTGATGTCGAACACCTTGCGGATCTCGGCGTAGCCCAGGAACTTCTCGCGGTGCTTGGGCGCGATCTTGCCGCGCACGAGCTGCTCGATGTCGTCCGACACCTGGTAGATGATCGAGTAGTAGCGGATGTCGACGCCGTCGCGCGTCGCCAGCTCGCGGGCCTGGCTGGTCGCGCGGACGTTGAAGGCGACGATGATCGCGTCCGACGCCTTGGCAAGCTGGATGTCGCTTTCCGTGATCTGGCCGACGCCCGCGATCAGCACGCGGACCTTGACCTCCTCGTGCTCCAGCTTGAGCACGGTGGCGGAGATCGCCTCGGCCGAGCCCTGCACGTCGGCCTTGATGACGACCGCGACCTCCTTCTGCGCGCCGGCCTGGATGCGGGCGAGCATCTGGTCGAGCGTACCGCGTGCGGCGGTGATGCCGGCCGCCTGCTTCTCCTTGTTCTTGCGCTGACGGAACTCGGAGATCTCGCGGGCGCGGTTCTCGTTCTCCACCACCACGAACGGCTCGCCGGCGCCCGGCACCGACGACAGGCCCAGCACCTCGACCGGCGACGACGGGCCGGCCTCCTTGATCTGCCGGCTCTTGTCGTCGAGCATCGCCCGCACCCGGCCCCATTCGGAGCCGGCAACGATGATGTCACCCTGGTTCAGCGTGCCCTTCTGCACCAGCACGGTGGCGACCGGGCCGCGGCCGCGATCGAGGCGGCTCTCGATCACGCTGCCCTCGGCGGCGCGCTCGGGGTTGGCGCGCAGGTCGAGGA
Organism: uncultured Acetobacteraceae bacterium; assembly: GCA_964245705.1. GTDB lineage: Bacteria > Pseudomonadota > Alphaproteobacteria > Acetobacterales > Acetobacteraceae > Lichenicola. The sequence continues at coordinate 1,095 of CAXTOD010000239.1, read as the reverse complement.
TCTCGGCCTGCAGCAGGATCGCCTCCTCCAGCTTGTCCAGGCCAGTGCGCTTGGTCGCCGACACCTCCACGTCCTGGGTGTCGCCGCCCAGCTCCTCCACCACGATGTCGTGCTGCAGCAGCTCCTGGCGCACCTTGTTCGGGTTGGCGCCCGGCTTGTCGGACTTGTTGATGGCGACGATGATCGGCGCGTTCGCCGCCTTGGCGTGACGGATCGCCTCGACCGTCTGCGGCATGACGCCGTCGTCTGCCGCCACCACCAGGATCACCACGTCGGTCACCGAGGCGCCGCGCGAGCGCATGGCGGTGAAGGCCTCGTGGCCCGGCGTGTCGATGAAGGTGATGTGCGCGCCGGACGTCGTTTCGACCTGGTAGGCGCCGATGTGCTGGGTGATGCCGCCGGCCTCGCCGCCGGCCACGTCGGCGTGGCGCATGGCGTCGAGCAGCGAGGTCTTGCCGTGGTCGACGTGGCCCATGATGGTCACCACGGGGGCACGCGGCAGCAGGTCGAGGTCCTCGTCGACCTCGCCCTCGATGCCGATCTCGACGTCGCTTTCCGACACGCGGCGGACGCGGTGGCCAAACTCCTGGATCACCAGCTCGGCGGTGTCGGCGTCGAGGATCTGGGTGACGTTGGCCATCACCCCCATCTTCATCAGCGACTTGATCACGTCGCCGGCGCGGGTCGCCATGCGGTTGGCGAGCTCGGCCACGCTGATGGTTTCGGGCAGCACCACGTCGCGCACCACGCGAACCTGGTCGGAGCGCAGGCGCTCCAGCTCGGCCTGGCGGCGCTCGCGGTCGCGCTGGCGGCGCACCGAAGCGAGCGAGCGGGTCTTGTCGTCGTCGCCCTCGATCGCCGCCTGCACGTCGACGCGGCCGGTCATGCGCCGGTCGCCGACCTTGCGGGGCGCCACCACGGGAACCTTGCGCGGCGGCAGGGCCGCACCCGGACGGCGCAGCGCCCCGGGACGGCGCTCGTCGTCCTCCGGACGGGTGGTGCGCAGGCGAAGCGTTTCCGCCGGCGCCGCGGCGGGGGTGGCACCCGGACGGGTGTTGACCACCGGGGCGTGGCCGATGGCGCGGGACGCAATGG
>CAXTOD010000238.1:0-4623 GCA_964245705.1 uncultured Acetobacteraceae bacterium | reverse complement strand
GAGTGCTGCCGCGCGCCGGATGCGGGCCGCGCTCATTCCGCCGCCTCCGCCACCGCCTGCGTAGCACCCTGTTGTTCCAGCCACCGGTGCATCTGCTCGGCGGCGTCGCGGCCGTCGCGGATCGCCCACACCACCAGGCTGGCGCCGCGCACGATGTCGCCGGCGCCGAACACGCCAGGCAGGCTGGTCATGAAGCTCGTGTGCCCGACCTTGAGCGTGCCCCAGCGCGACACCTCCAGCGCAGGCTCGCCCCACAGCCCCGGCAGGTCCTCAGGATCGAAGCCGAGCGCCTCGATCACGATGTCGGCGTCCAGGGTGAAGCCGCTGTTCTCCACCGGATCGACCGACTGCCGGCCGGACGCGTCGGGCAGGCCCAGCTTCATGCGCACCGCGCGCACGCCCGTCACCGTGTCGTCGCCGAGGAACGCTTCCGGGGCCGCGAGCCAGACGAACTCGACCCCCTCCTCCTCGGCGTTCTTCACCTCGCGCAAGGACCCCGGCATGTTGGCGCGGTCGCGCCGGTACAGGCACTTCACCGACTTCGCCCCCTGGCGCACCGCCGTGCGCACGCAGTCCATCGCCGTGTCGCCGCCGCCGATCACCACCACGTTCTTGGCCCGCGCATCCAGGCTCCCGCTGTCGAACGCCGGCACCGCGTCGCCGAGCGAGCGGCGGTTGGACACGGTGAGGTAGTCCAGCGCCTTGACCAGGCCGTGCAGCCCGGAGCCCGGACCGCCGAGGGCGCGCGACCTGTAGACGCCGGTCGCGATCAGGATCGCGTCGTGCCGCGCGCGCAGGGTAGAAAACGCGATAACGGTGTCGCTGTCGGCCGCCCCGATCCCCTGGCCGAGGTGGAACGTGATGCCGCCCTCCGCCAGCAGCGCGTGGCGGCGCAGCACGATGTCCTTTTCCAGCTTGAAGCCGGGGATGCCGTAGATCATCAGCCCGCCGACCCGGTCGTAGCGGTCGTACACGTGCACCTGGTAGCCCTGCTTGCGCAGCTGCTCGGCCGCCGCCAGCCCGCCCGGGCCGGCGCCGACGATGCCGACCGACGCGGTGCGCTCGCGCCTGGGCCGCACCGGCCTGACCCAGCCCTCGTTCCACGCGTTGTCGGTGATGAAGCGCTCGACCGCACCGATGGTGACGCTGTCGAACCCCTTCTCGATCACGCAGTTGCCTTCGCACAGGCGGTCCTGCGGGCAGATCCGGCCGCAGATCTCGGGAAAGTTGTTGGTGGCGGAGCTGAGCTCGTACGCTTCCTCCAGCCGCCCCTCGGCGGTGAGCTTGAGCCAGTCCGGGATGTTGTTGCCCACCGGGCAGTGCACCTGGCAGAACGGCACGCCGCATTGCGAGCAGCGGCTGGCCTGGGTTTCGGCCTGCGGCACGGAGAAGTCGCGGTAGATCTCGCCGAAATCCTGCCGTCGGTCGGACGCGCCGCGCTTGTCCGGCTGGTGCTGGTGCACCGACACGAATTGCAGCATGCGATCGGCCATGGCGGGCGCTCCCTCCCCCGTCCCGCCGCACCCGGCCGGACCGGAGGAAACTAGTGCCGCTAAGCACACCGATAAAAGGCAGTCTTGCTGACCTTTCCGTCGGTCATTGCGCTTCAGGCGGGCATCGCCGCAATTTTCATGTCCAAAGAAGGGCCGATCCGGTCCTTTTCGTCAGGCGGGCAGCTCGCGCTTGCCGCCGCCGGGGCGGTAGCACGCGAGGTAGCCCGGCACCACCAGCTCCACCGGCGTCGGCACGATGCCGAGCGCCTGCAGGCCGTCCCGGCCGGGCGCCACCACGTTGTCCTGGCTCAGCATCGCCAGCTGGTCGCGGGTGAGCAGCTTGCCGGGCAGGCGCTCCAGCACCGTCGCCTGCAGCCGGGCCAGCGCCGGCGGCACCGTCAGCAGCGGCTGGCGACGCCGCATCTCTTCCATCATCCAGGCGAGCAGCTCCCGGAAGGTCCACACCCGCGGCCCGCCCAGCTCGTACAGCCCGCCGCCGCCGGGATGCCCCGCCGACACCACGATCCGCACCGCGTCGGCGACGTCGCCGGCATAGACCGGCTGCATCCGGGTGTTCCCGCTGATCACCGGCATCACCGGCGAGACCCGCGCCATGGCGCCGAACCGGTTGAAGAACGCGTCCTCCGGCCCGAACACCAGGGACGGCCGCAGCACCGTGGCGTTCGGGAACGCGTCCCGCACCGCCGCCTCGCCCGCCGCCTTGCTGCGGCCATAGGCGCTGGGACTGTCCGGGTCGGCGCCGATCGCCGACATCTGCACCAGCCGCGTCGCCCCCGACACCGCGGCCAGCCGCGCGATCCGCCCGGCGCCCTCCTCGTGGATGCGGGTGAACTCGCCGGCCTTCCCTTCCGCCAGGATGCCCACCAGGTTGACCACGATCGAGGCGCCCTCGACCGCGCGCGCCACCGTGGCGTCGTCGTGCAGGGTGGCGTAGAGCGGCACCACCTGCCCGACCCGGCCCATCATGCGCATCTCGTTGGCGCGCGCGGTGTTGCGGCTCGCCACGCGCACCACGTGGCCGTCGGCCGCCAGCCGGCGCACGATGTAGCGCCCCAGGAAGCCGGAGCCGCCGAACACCGTCGCCACGCTGCGCACCGCCATGCCGTCTGCATCCTTTTGTCCCGGAGCCGCGACACTACGGAAGCGGGCGGCGCGTCTCAAGCCGGCCACCGCCCGGCGGCCGGACACGACAAACCCGCACACGGGCTGTTGACGGCCCCCGCCCGGCTGGCTACATCGCCCCACCACCCGCGGTCCCGGACCGCGGTTGCCCCTTGGCCCAGGTGGCGGAATTGGTAGACGCGCAGGTTTCAGGTATCTGTGGCCGCAAGGTCGTGGAAGTTCGAGTCTTCTCCTGGGCACCATAGGAAGCAGACCACGCCCGGCCGACGCCATCGGCCGGGCGGGCCCGCGCTCCGGCGGAACCCGAAGCGGAACCCCGACGTGAGCGTCACCCAGTTCATGCCCCATGCCGCCATCCACCTGCACCAGGGCGACCTGCCGGACGGGATCGCCTTCGGCGCCGCCGTCGCGGTGGACACCGAGACCATGGGCCTCGACCCGCACCGCGACCGGCTGTGCCTGGTGCAGCTGTCCGCCGGCGACAACACCGCCCACCTGGTGCAGCTGGTGCCGGAGCGGCTCGGCGGCCACGGCGCCGAGTGTCCCAACCTCAAGCGGCTGCTGTCGGATCCGGCGGTGACCAAGCTGATGCATTTCGCCCGCTTCGACGTCGCCGTCCTGCAGCACGCGCTGGGCATCACCGTGTCCCCGGTGAAGTGCACCAAGATCGCGGCCAGGCTGGTGCGCACCTTCACCGACCGGCACGGGCTGGCGCAGCTGTGCCGCGAGCTGCTGGGCGTGGAGCTGAGCAAGCAGCAGCAGACCTCGGACTGGGGCGCCCGCGCCTTGTCGCCCGAGCAGCTGGCCTATGCCGCGTCCGACGTGCTGCACCTCCACGCGCTGTGGGCGCGGCTGGAAGCGCTGCTGCTGCGCGAGGACCGGCTGGCCCTGGCGGAAGCGTGCTTCGCCTTCCTGCCGGCCCGCGCCCGGCTCGACCTGCTGGGCTACGCGGAGCCCGACATCTTCGCCCATTGACGCGCCGCGTCGCCGTCGGCCGCCTTCGGTTGACGCGTCCGCGGCCCGGTGCCCATACAGGCCGGCCGGCGCCAGCCGGCCTCCCGCGGAGCCGACACATCCTTGCATGGCATGACCCGGCCTGTTCACCTGCGGCGGCCGGACCGATGAGCCCACCGGTTGATCGGCCCGCCGACTCCCGTCCGCCGGTCGCGGCGGAGGAGCCGAGCGCCGCGGCGGCACGGCGCCGGCTCAGCCTGGACCAGGGCAGCGGGGTCCGGCGCATCCCCGACGCCAGGAAGATCGCCCGCCGCCGCAGGGTGCTGCGCTGGACCAAGTGGGTGCTGCCGGCGGGCGCCCTGCTGCTGCTGGCCTCGATCGCGTCCTGGCCGGAGCTGCAGCGCCAGATGAACAGCGCCCGCCTCGGGTTGCAGGAGGCGGCGCAGGTCAGGGTCGACAGCGGCCGGATGCTGGGCGCGCGCTACCGCGGGCTCGACGGGCGCAACCGGCCCTACATGATCACCGCCGACGAGGCCCAGCAGGTCGCGGCCCCGTCGGCCGCGACCCGTCAGGCGGGCCCTCCGGCCGGAACCAAGGCGGCGGCACCCGACGACCGGATCAACCTGTCCCGCCCGATCGCCGACTCCCTGGGCCAGAACGGCAGCTGGATCCGGATCAGCGCCGCCAACGGGGTCTACATGCAGCACAGCCAGCTTCTCGACCTCGACCGCGACACCCTGCTCTACCGCGACGACGGCATCATGATGACCGGGCCGGACGCCGACCTCGACCTCCGCCGCGGCGCCGTCGCGTCGAAGGACTGGGTGCACGCGGAAGGGCCGTTCGGCGTGCTCGACGCGCAGGGCTACTTCATGTCGCAGCACGACGGGCTGGCGCAGTTCCGCGGCCCGGCGCGGCTGGTGCTGAACGACGACCGGATCGCCCGTCCGGTCCCGGCCCCGTCCGCGGCCACCCCCCCGACCGGCGCCGCGCCGGTCCGGCAGGCGCCGGGGCCGGTGCCATGATCCGGTTC
>CAXTOD010000237.1:0-4630 GCA_964245705.1 uncultured Acetobacteraceae bacterium | reverse complement strand
GACCAGCTGCCTTCGCGGTAGGGCGCCCAGTCGCTGCCGACGCGAGGATACCAGACCTGGACGTACTGCGGACTGGGCTGCCAGCTACCGTAGCTGGCGAGCGACGCCGCTCCGGTCATGTAGCGGACCGCTGGCGGCCCGGACGGCGCGGCTGCCAGCCGGCCCAGCTGCGCCGACAGGAAGCGGTCGCGCACCAGCGCGCCCACCGCGCCCTGCAGCGCGTCGGTGCCGTTCACCGTGGCGGTCTGGTTGGCGCCCACCGCGAGTGAGAAGCTGCCGCTCACGATCTGCGCCGAGCCGCTGACCACGCTGATGGTGGTGGGCGTGGCGCTGTCGCCGGCGACGACCTCGTACTGGCCAGCGCCGCCCAGCTGCACGGTGCCGCGCGGCGTGGTGATGGCCCAGCTGTTGCCGGAGGGCACGTCGCGCAGGTCGAGGAACAGCGCGCCCTGCGGCTCGGTGGCGGCGAACTGGGTGTTGTCCAGCGTCGCCAGGTCGAGCTCGGTGGACTCCGCGAGGGCAACCACGTTGTCGGTGATCTGCACCGCGGCGCCGGCCCCGGGCTCGGTCCACAGCGCGTCGCCGCCCGTGAGCGGGACGTTGAGGGTGGCGGGCGTCCACTGCGTGCTGCTGGCGCCGTGGCTCGACACGCTGCCGCTGAGCTGCGCCAGGCGACCGACCCGCCAGGGCGGGTCGCCGCCGTCCTGCGCCAGCGCCCCCGGCGTGCCGGTGCCAATCATCGTCAGGCTGGTCGCCGCCAGGAGGCGCGCCACGCAGGGTGATCTTCTGCCTGTGTTCATCGACGCCCCGAACCCCCTGTAAATCGTAATCAGAGCCTATAACCTCGTCGGGAACACGTCCAAGGCGCGTCAGGATTGTGGCGCTTCTGCCGCTGTTCCGTTGCCTGCCTACGCTTGACGGATCGTGATGACGGGCCGGCAACCGTGTGCGATCCCGGTCCTTGCTGTGCGATGGACAACGAGATCGAGAACGTTTGGAATTATCCGCGCCCGCCGGCGCTGCAGCTGGTGGGCCTGCCGGTGCGGATCGCCTTTGCGGGCCAGGTGATCGCCGAAACTGACGCGGCTCTCCGGGTGCTGGAAACCTCCCACCCGCCGGTCTACTACCTGCCGCGGATCGCCTTCACCGGCTGCATCCTGGAGCCGGCCGGCGGGCAAAGCTTCTGCGAATGGAAGGGCGTCGCGCGCTACTGGAACCTGCGGGTCGGCACCCACGTGGCGGAGCGGGTGGCGTGGAGCTATCCAGCGCCGGTTCCCGAGTTCGCGGCATTGCGCGGCCACCTTGCCGTGTATGCCGGCCCGATGGACGAGTGCCGCGTCGGCGACGAGGTGGTGACGCCGCAGCCCGGCGGCTTCTATGGCGGCTGGGTGACCAGCTGGGTCCGGGGACCGTTCAAGGGCGGCCCGGGCAGCGCCGGCTGGTAGCCGGTTCCGGCCTCACCTCATGCGGATCCTGTCGGCTTCCGGCGTCGGATTGGCGCGGTTTCCGGCAGCAGCAGCATGGCCGCCAGCCCCACCAGCACGCCGCCGGCCATGTACCAGGCAGGCGCCAGCGGGTTTCCAGTCACGGCGATCGCGCCGGCCACCAGGAACTGCGCCGAGCCGCCGAATACCGAGATCGCCCCGGCATAGATCAGCCCCAAACCGGTGGAGCGAACGCTTTTGGGCAGCGATTCAGTCACCACCACGATCATCGACACGGTGGACAACGCGGACGCGCTCGCCAGCGCTGCGGCGGCGGCATAGAGCGCCAGCGGCGTGCGGAACTGGTCGAGCAGCCGGAAGCAGGGGAATACCAGCAGGAGCAGCACAAAGGCCGGCACGATCAGCACCGGCTTGCGGCCGACCCGGTCCGACAGCCAGCCGCCGAGCAGGTCGCAGGCCGTGCTGCACAGACCGACTGTCACCGTGGCGCCGAACGCCAATCGGCTCGGCATGCCGAGCACCGTGGCGGCATAGGTGGTGAGGTAGTCGAGCAGGTAGGCCGTGGTGGTGGCGCCGGCCAGCAGGGCGACGCCGAGCACGGCGATCCGGGCGATCCCGGCCGCGGGCGGCGCCGCGACAGGCGCCGGATCGTGCAGGGTCTCGTCCAGGGTGCGGCGCAGCAGCAGCCCGAAGGGGACCATGACTGCGCCTCCCAGCAGGGCGATCCGCCAGCCCCAGGCGTCGAGCGCCGTCTCGTCCAGGAGGTTCGACAGCAGGACCCCGACCAGGCCTGCCACCAGCACCGCCACGTCCGCGTTCATCGCCTGGAGCGAGGTGATGAGCCCGCGTCGCAGCGGCGGCGCGGCCTCGAGGAGGAAGGCGGTGCTGGGGCCCACCTCGCCGCCCAGCGCGAAGCCGCCCAGCATGCGGAAGCCGACCGCCAGCACCGGCGTCGCGATCCCAACCTGCCGGTAGGAGGGGGTAGGCGCCAGGCCGACGACGGCGATGCCGACCAGCCCGAACGACAGCAGCATCGCCGGCTTGCGGCCGCGGCGGTCGGCGATGCGCCCGATCACCAGGGCGCCCAGCGGCCGGAACAGGAAGCCGGCGCCGAAGGTGGCGAGCGAGGCGAGCAGGCTTCCGGTGGGCGAGTGCGCGGGGAAGAAGCTGCGCCCGATCTGGAGGGCGAAAAAGGCATAGGTGACGAAGTCGTAGAACTCGAGCGCGTTGCCGACCGCCGCCGCGGCCACCTGCCTCGGCCGCAGCCGTGCCGTGTTGTCCATGTGCGTCCCGCTCCGACGGCGTCCGGAGGTGTGTGCAAGAACCGGGCTCGGACCGGCCATCGGTGGCGGGTTTCAGCCTGGTCCGGCGGTCCGGGTGGCGACGCCGTTGAGGAAGATGTCGACGCAGCGCGCCACCCGCCGGGTGATCGCGGCCATGTCGGGGGCCGGCAGGCCCAGCATCACCGCGCGCTGCATGCGCCCCATGATCAGAGACAGGAACAGGTCGGCGGCCTCCTCCACGTCCGGCTGCACCGCGATCGCGCCGGCCCGGTCGTAGGAGCGGAGCAGGTCCGCGATCGTGCCGACGCAGCGCAGCCAGCCTTCCGTGTGGGACAGCCGGGCGAGCTCCGGGAAGCGCTCCGCCTCGGCGACGATGATCCGGCTCAGCGCCACCGTGTCCGGGAGCAGGGAGCGCTGCAGCAGCAGGATGCCGATCGTGCGCAGCACCTGCGGCAGGTCGGCCCGCTCGTGCGCTTCCGCCGCCGCGGTCGCCTCGGCCACCACCGGGGCCAGCACCGCCTCGACGCGCATCCGGAACACCGCCGCAAACAGTCCACCCTTGTCGCCGAACCGAGCATAGAGCGTCGGCTTGCCCACGCCGGCCGCTTCCGCCAAGGCGTCGATGGTCGTGCCCTCGTAGCCGCGCCGCTCGAACATGGCGGCGGCGGTGTCCAGAATGCGCCGGTCGCGCGCGGCCGCTTCCTCTCGGGTCGGACGGCCACCGCTGCCGGCGCGGAGGATTGGATCGGCTTGCACATCGTCGGACATGCGCCATAATAGAACGGAACGGTTAAGTTTTCCAGGTGCATGCGATGTCGTCGACGATCAAGGATGCGGTTCCGGTCGGGTCGGCCGGGTTCAGCCCGACGGTGACGGACGGGATGCGCGCCGGCCTGCTTCGACGCTGGCTGCTGCGGCTTGCGATCGTGGCTGTCGTGATCGGCGCCGGCACCTATGGCTGGAGCTGGTGGAGCGTCGGCCGGTTCTTCGAGACCACCGACGACGCCTATGTGAGCGCCGACGCGGTGACGCTGGCGCCGCGAGTCGCCGGCTACCTCGCTGCCGTACCGGTGCGCGACAACCAGGTGGTGCGGACGGGCGACGTGCTGGCCCGGATCGACGACCGCGACTACCGGGCCGCTCTGGCGCAGGCGGAGGCCGAGGTCGCGGAAGGCCGCGCCTCGCTGCTGGCGGTGGACAGCCAGGCGGCCGAGCAGCGGCAGTCGATTGCCCAGGCGCAGGCCGACGTCGACGGCGACGAGGCCAGGCTGCGCTTCGCGGCGGTCGAGCGGGACCGGGCCGCGACCCTGTCCGCGACCGGGGTCGGCAGCCGGGAAGCGCAGCAGCGCACGGGTGCGGCGTTCGACGAGGCCAAGGCCGACCTGCGCCACGCCCTCGCGGCACTCGGCGTGGCGCGGGCGAAGATCCAGACCCTGGAGGCGGAGGGCGCTTATGCCGCGGGCAGCCTGGCCAAGGCGCGGGCGGACGTGGACCGGGCGCGGATCAACCTCGGCGATACCGTGCTGCGCACGCCGGTCGACGGCGTGGTCGGCGACCGCAGCGCGCGGGCTGGCAACTACGTGCAGCCCGGCCTGGGCCTGCTCACGGTGGTGCCGATGGGGCAGGGGCTGTACGTCACCGCGAACTTCAAGGAAACCCAGCTCGCCCGGATGCAGCCGGGGGAGGCGGTCACCGTCACCGCCGACGCGTTTCCCGGCCACCCGTTCCGCGGCGTGATCGACGGCTTCTCGCCCGGGACCGGGGCGCAGTTCGCGCTGCTGCCGCCGGAGAACGCCACCGGCAACTTCACCAAGATCGTGCAGCGCGTGCCGGTTCGCCTGCGCCTGACCATCCCGGACGACCTGCGCGGCCGCCTGTTGCCCGGCCTGTCGGTGACCGTGG
>CAXTOD010000236.1:2862-4640 GCA_964245705.1 uncultured Acetobacteraceae bacterium | reverse complement strand
GGCAAGGTGACGCCGCGGGCCCGGATGCGCGCCTCGGCGCGGCGGCGCTCCGCGGCGGCGGGCTCCCAGATCTGGAAGTGGCGGCCAAGCCCCATGAACGCGACCAACTCGGACAGCCCGGCATGCGCCGCCAAGGCGTCGGGAAGCACGATCCGGCCTTCCTTGTCCGGGTCGGCCGGGTAGGCGTCGCCGTAGACCGACAGCGCCATGTCCTCGCTGTCGTCGCTGAACAGGCCGAGGCGGTCGAGGGTCGGGCCGAGCTGGAGGTAGGCCGGCATCGGCCAGGCCTCGATGCAGGGGTGCTTGGGCGACTGGCGCAGCACCAGCAGCGGGTCGCCGGGCTGCGCCTCGGCCGCCTGGGCGCGGAGGATGGCGCGGAACCCGGCGGGAATGGACACGCGGCCCTTGGCGTCGAGGCGGTTCTGGTGCGTGCCGAGGAACACACTCATCGATGCCCCCCTTCCGCATCCGGTATCGCCGGTTCAAGCCGCCCCCACGGCCGGTTCTGGTGGCACATTCCGCATGCGCCGAACCCGGTTGCGGACCCCGTTCCGATGCCGGTGGAAGGCGGGCGGAGGATCGCTTTGGGTGACCGTGGGATATCATGGGAATTTGTGGGAGGTCAAACTAAAGCGGGCGTGAAAATGGCGGAAAACCGCGATTCGCGGCAGACAAACGCCTTGTGTCGTCTCTAAAAAATGATCCGTTTTCGAAACAGCAACCTCAGTTACTGTTCACTCTTTGTTCTTGATCGACTCGGTTCTTGGGAGCATGGTCCGACCCAACGTCGGAGGGAAGAGCCAGACGGCCTGTAAGCCGGGTTCTGTGCGCGGACGCGAGCCCGCGCGACGGTCATTCCTCTGGGACACGCATCGCTGCGTGCCTCGCGCGACCAACCCGGACGACGAGGCGGGAGAGCCTCCGGAGCGCGGCACGGGTGCCGGCTCCTGTCGTCCCTATTCGGTCTTGCTCCCGGTGGGGTTTGCCCTGCCGCCGCCGTTGCCGGAAGCGCGGTGCGCTCTTGCCGCCCCGTTTCGCCCTTGCCCGCAACATGAACCCCGTTGCCGGGATCACGCCGTGCGGGCGGTCTGTTTTCTGTGGCACTGTCCCTGGGGTCGCCCCCGCCGGCCGTTAGCCGGCACCGTTCTCCCGTGGAGCCCGGACTTTCCTCCACCTCCCGCAAGCGGAAGGCAGCGGCCGTCCAGCCACCTGACACCCGTCTGGCGGGCGGACCCTGACCGCGGCCCCGCGATCCGTCAAGCCGCCCGAGGTTCGGCCAGCTCGGCGACCAGGCTGGTGGCGAGCCCAGTGTCCGGCAGGTAGCGGGCGGCCGGGACGAGGTCGAGCTCCAGCACTGTGGGCGCGTCGAGGGGCCCCACGTCGAGCAGGCCCGCGCCGTCGGTCCAGACCGCGTCCGCCCCGGCCTCCGCCGCGTGCCAGCCTCCGGCGCCGCCGTCGATCGCCAGGATCCGCGTTCGCGGCCCGGTCCAGAGCCCGGCCTGCCGGACCGCGACGCCGAGCCGGCGGCGGTCGTCCACGAACGGCCCCTCGACCAGGGCCGGGATGAACACCCGGGACACGATCGCGACCCGCCTCGTGCCGGCCGGCAGCACGAAGACGTGGCGGTCGCGGACGCGGCGCGAGGCGGCGAGCAGGCTGCCGTCGTCCAGGCGGATGCGCAGGCCCGGATCGGCTGTGGTGTCAACGTTTGGTGTCACGATCGGCAAGCCGGTCGCAGCCGCACGCGCCGCCAGGCGGTGCCAGACCGGCTCGACAAA
>CAXTOD010000236.1:0-2852 GCA_964245705.1 uncultured Acetobacteraceae bacterium | reverse complement strand
GTCCAGCGGCGCCGCCGCCGCATCCCAGGCGGACGCGACCGCGGTGGCGTCGTCGTCGGCAGTGCCGAAGCTGCGACGGTTGCCGGTGTCGAGGTAGCTTTCGGTGGGAAGCCCGTCCGACAGCAGGATGGCGTGCCGGTCGCACTCGAGGTGGTGCACGGTGAAGCGCCGCAGCCCGGTCTCGCGCACGATGCTCGACCCGTTCACCAGCATGCGCGCCGGCACCAGCCTGTTCTCGACCAGCACGCAGTGTTCCGGGGTGATCAGCAGGTCGCGGCTCGGCATCCCGTCGGCGAACGCTCCGGCGCGGATGCGCACCGGCGCCGCGTCGCGCGCGTCGTCCGCGCCCATCCGGGCGGGGACCACCGTGCGGCTGCCGTGCCAGCGCACCGGGCGCAGCGTGCGCACGCCGTCCTCGATCGCGACCACCCGGTCGCCGACCGCGATCTCCTCCACCGGAACCTCGCCGTCGGCGGTGGCGATCCGCGTGCCGGACAGGAAGCAGGCGATCAGCACGGTGGTCTCGCCGCCGGACACCGTTATCGCGATCTGCGACTGCTTGATGCCGGCGGCGAGCGTCACGTTCGTCAGCACCACCGGCGCGTAGTACGGGCCGGCCCACAGGGAGATCGTGTAGCTGTTGTTGCCGTTGGCGGTCACCGTTTCGTTCGTGATCTCGCCGGCGTCGATCTCGATCCTGTCCCCGGCGCCGAAGTTCCGGATCGGCGTCGCCACCGCGCCGATGTTGTCCTGCAGCGCGAGCGTGCTGGCGCCGCTGCCGAAGCTGACGGAGGCGCCGACACCGTTGCGCAGCGACAGGAAGGCGCCGTTCTCCAGGGTGAAGGATTGGCTGCCGGACACCGAGATGGGCGTGGCGGCGGTGCCGAGGCTGCCGCCGTCGATGTCGATCGTGCCGGTGCCGGTGACGGTCTCGCCCAGCAGGTTGACGCTGCCGGTGACGACCGTGCTGCCGGAGTTGGACAGGGACGCGCCGATGGTGACGGTGCCCGACAGCGTGTCGTGGCCGCTGTTGGTCAGGCCGGCGGAGTCGGTCACGGTGCCGGCAAGGGTCATCGTGCCGCCGTTGTCGATGCCGGACTGCGCCCACAGCGTGCCGGTCTGCGTCAGCGTGCCGCTGTTGTCGACCGGTGCCGCCACGGTGACGGCGCCGGTCAGGGTCGTGGTGCCGGCGTTGTCCAGGGTAGTCGCGAGCAGCGTTCCGCCAGTCTCGGCGTAGCTGCCGCCCGTTTCCACCGCAAGGCCGCCAGCGGACAGGTTGATAGCGCCGCCGCTGGTGGCGAGGCTGGCGCCCCCGGAGACCAGGATCCCGCTGCCCTGGAGAGAGAAGGTGCCGGCCAGGTTCAGCCGGACCGTTTCCCCCGCGTGCCCGTCGCCGACCGTGAGGCTGGCGGCGCGCGCGCCGGCCTGGCTCGCCACCGCCACCACGACCGGCACCCCGGCGATGCCGATTGTCACGTCGCCATAGGAAGCCGGGACGGCGCCTCCGGACCAGTTGCCGATATCATCCCAGGACGTCGTCTTGCCGGCACCAGTCCAGGTCGTCATCGTTCGGCCCATCTTGTTTCGATATCGTTACGAGTATGGCAGCGAGCTGCCGACGCGTTGCTGCAGCCGTCCGGCCTGGGCTGGACGCTGGCCTGCATCACGCCGGCAGCGCGGTGTCGTTCCGTGTGCGTAAAGACTATTCCGACCCAAAACGACGGATCAACCGGGAAGACTATGTCGCGGCAATCATGAACAACCGGTCAACGGCGCTTGCCGTGACGGGCGGACCTGCGGGCCTTGGGATGGCCGGCTCAGATCTTGCGGATGGCGTCGAAGTCGAAGGCCGAGCCGTCCGGGTCGACGCCGATCCGCAGCCCGGACGCCCCGGTCAGCCGGTAGGGCGGCACGGGCAGGTTGTACTGGGCGGGCGCGCCGACGCACACCCGTCCGGCGAGGTCGAAGCGCGAACCGTGGCACGGGCAGGCGTAGCCGCCCGGCCAGTCCGCCGTGCCGGACGCCGGTTCCGGCGCGGGACGGAACTTCGGCACGCAGCCGAGATGGGTGCAGATCCCGACCATGACCCCGACCTCCGGCACGATCGAACGGTGCCAGTTGGCGGCATAGGCGGGCTGCTGGCGCTCGGCGGAGTCCGGGTCGCGCAGGCGCTGCGGCGCCGTCGCCCGCAGCTCCCGCAGCGCGTCCTCGGTGCGCCGGACCACGAACACCGGCATGCCGCGCCACACCGCCACGACCTGCTGTCCCGGCGCCAGCGGGCGGAGGTCGACGTCCACCGCGGCGTCGGCGTCGTCGGGCGTGCCGCGCCGGCCGAGGCTGTCGAGGAACGGCCAGGCGAAGGCGCAGGCGCCGAGCCCCGCGGTCGCGACCGTCACCAGGGACAGGAAGTCGCGCCGGACCGGCTCCGGCGTGTCGTCGTCGGTGGTCATGGACGGTCCGTCGGCTAGGGAAGGGGATGGAACGCGCCGGGCGACCCGGCGTCGTCCTGCGCGCTGTGGGCGACGCGGTCCACCTTGAGGGTGAACAGCTTGGGCAGCTGGCCGCGTGGGCCGGGACAGGAGCCGGAATGCTTCTCCATCACGTCCATGCGGCTGGCGTCGGGCGGGTCGTTGCCGTTGATCACGAACAGCAGGCAGTCCGGCGAGTCGTGGGTCAGGCCGTCCCGCACCACCAGCCGGCGCAGGTGCTCGACCAAGGGATAGTCGCTGGACCAGTCCAGGTTCGACGGCATCGCGCTGCCGGACAGCCGGTCCAGCAGCCCGAAGCGCTGCAGCGCCACCAGGACCAGGCCGGCCACGAGCGCCACCAGCACGCGCTGCACGACCCGGCCG
>CAXTOD010000235.1:0-4643 GCA_964245705.1 uncultured Acetobacteraceae bacterium | reverse complement strand
CCATGGCCTATCCGCTGTACCACGCGCTCGGCTTCGCGCCGACGGCGGTGGGATCGGCCAACGGCGTCCCGTCGCTGTGCGCGGCGCTGGCGGGGGCTGCCGCCAGCGGGCTGCTGGTGGCGCGGATCGGGCTGGGCCGGGCGCTGATCCTGTGCGCGGTGGTGCAGATGGGCTCCATCCTGCTCTACCTCGTGCTGGTGCAGGCGGGGCCGGTGTTCCCGCTGCTGCTGGCCAAGGTGACGCTGGAAGGCTTCGCCGAGGTGCTGGCGGCGACCACGTTCTCCACCTACCTGTCGCGGCTGTGCTCGCTGGAGTACACCGCCACCCAGTTCGCGCTGCTGTCGTCGCTGGCGCCGGTGGCGTGGCGGACGCTGGGCGGCAGCACCGGGTTCCTGGCGCAGGCGATGGGCTGGACCGGGTTCTACCTGCTGACCGTGGCGGCCTGCCTGCCCGGCATCCTGGTCATGCTGCTGCTGCTGCGCCGCTACCCGGGCGGGCTGCCGCCGCGCGCCGCGGTGGCCTGAGCCGGTCCGGGCTGCGTATGGCGGGCAGGCGTCCCATATGGGACGGGATGAGCCCGATCCCGCATGCCCGCCTGTCCCGTGCCCACGAGGCGCTGGGGGAGCCGTTCTTCGACCCCGTGACGCCGGCGCGGTTCCCGGAGCACAGGCTGCGCTACCGCAACGGGCGGGCCGCGCGGCGGATCGGGCTCGACGCGCTGTCCGACGCGGCGTGGATCGGGCATTTCGGCCGCTTCGAGCCGCTTCCCGGGTCGTTCCCCGAGCCGCTGGCGCTGCGCTACCACGGGCACCAGTTCCGCAACTACAACCCCGACCTCGGCGACGGGCGCGGCTT
The DNA here is from genome assembly GCA_964245705.1 of uncultured Acetobacteraceae bacterium. Lineage (GTDB taxonomy): Bacteria > Pseudomonadota > Alphaproteobacteria > Acetobacterales > Acetobacteraceae > Lichenicola. The sequence continues at coordinate 3,788 of CAXTOD010000235.1, read as the reverse complement.
CCTGTTCGCGCAAGCCCACGACCTCGTAGACGGGCGGCTGCTCGACCTCGGCACAAAGGGGAGCGGGCGCACGCCGTGGTCGCGCGGCGGCGACGGAAGGCTGACGCTGAAGGGGGGCGTGCGCGAGGTGCTGGCGACGAGCATGCTGGAAGCGCTGGGGGTCGAGACCTCGCAGTCGTTCTCGCTGATCGAGACGGGGGAAGCGCTGGAACGGGGCGACGAGCCGTCGCCGACGCGCTCGGCGGTGCTGGTCAGGCTCAGCCATTCGCACATCCGCATCGGCACCTTCCAGCGGCTGGCGTATCACGGCGAGGTGGACGCGATCCGGCGGCTGCTCGACCACGTGGTGCGGCACTACCTGCCGGAGGCGGCGCGGGGAGACGAGGCGGCGCAGGCGGTGGCGTTCCTCGACGCGGTGACGGCGCGCGTGGCGCAGGTGGGCGCGCAGTGGATGCTGGCCGGCTTCGTGCACGGGGTGCTGAACACCGACAACATCAACGTCACCGGGGAAAGCTTCGACTACGGGCCGTGGCGGTTCCTGCCCTCCTACCAGCCGGACTTCACAGCGGCGTATTTCGACACGGGCAAGCTGTACGCGTTCGGGCGGCAGCCGGACACGCTGCTGTGGAACCTGGTGCGCCTGGCGGAATGCCTGCTGAAGCTGGCGTCGCAGGAGGCGCTGGAGCCGGTGCTGCACGGCTTCGGCGAGCGGTTCGGCGCCGCGCTGGTGGCGGGGATGCTGCGACGGCTCGGCCGGGCGTCGGGAGGCACGGAGGCGGACGCGGCGCTGAGCGGGCAGGTGTGGCTGGCGCTGCGGGACAGCCAAGTGCCGTTCGAGCGGTTCTTCTTCGACTGGTTCGCGACGGTGCCGGAGGGGTATGCGCAGCCGGAGTTCGAGGCGCTGCGCGGGATGCTGTCGGCGCATGCGGTGGCGACCGGTGCCAGCCGCGACCACGCGTATTTCCGGCGCGGGACACCGTGCACGATGCTGATCGACGAGGTCGAGGCGCTGTGGGCGCCGATTGCGGCGGATGACGACTGGTCGGCGTTCCACGCCAAGCTGGACGACATCGCGGTGATGGCGGCGGCGCTGTCCTGAGCGGCCGCATGGAGGGCCGGACGGCGCGACGTGGACCGGGGCCAGCTGTTGGCGGTCCTGGAACTATGCGATAAACGGACGCATGACCATGCGAATGGCAAGGACCGGTTTCCCCGGGCAGAGGACCGGCATCCGGCATGGATGAGGCGGGAGTCGGGGACCTGGGCAACCGCCTGGCCGTGCTGTAAGCCGAGAACGCCCGGCTGCGCGACGCGGCGGCGCGGGTCGGCAGCGACGAGCACCGGCACCGGGCGATCTTCGACAGCGCGGTCGACTTCGCCATCATCGCCACCGACGTCGACGGCCTGGTGACGGAATGGAACAGCGGCGCCACCCGCACCCTCGGCTGGTCGGCGGAGGAGATGCTGGGGAAGCCCACGGACCGGTTCTTCACCCCGGAGGACCGGCAGGCGGAGCGGCCGCGCCGAGATGCGGCGGGCGCTGGACGCCGGACGCGCCGGCGACGAGCGCTGGCACCTGCGGCGCGACGGGTCGCGGTTCTGGGCGAGCGGCGAGCTGATGCCGCTGCGCGGCCGGGACGGCGCGCTGCTGGGCTACCTCAAGATCCTGCGCGACCGCACCGCGGAGCACGAGGCGAGGATCGCGCGGCGCGGCAGCGAGGACTTCCTGCGCCTGGTGCTGGACAGCTCGGTCAACGGGCTGTGCGGCGCGGATCGCGACGGGGTCACGACGTTCTGCAACGCGGCGGCGCTGCGCATGCTGGGCTTCGAGCGCGAGGAGGACGTGGTCGGCTCCAGGCTGGACGGCATCATCCGGCATGCCGGTCCGGACGGCGCGCCCTCCGACGCCGCCGACTCGCCGATCCACCGGGCGGCCAGGACCGGCGAGCACGGGCACGTCCGGGACGGAACGTTTCTTCGCGCCGACGGCACCGGGTTCCCGGTCGAGTACTGGGTGCACCCGATCGTGCGGGACGGCGCATACGGGGGGATGGTCTGCACCTTTCTGGACATCACCGAGCGCAGGACGGCGGAAGAGTCGCTGATCAACGAGACCAGGGCGCTGGAAACCCTGAACCGCACCGGGGTGGTGATCTCCAGCGAGCTGGACCTGGAGCACGTGGTGCAGGTGGTCACCGATGCCGGGCGGACGCCGACCGGCGCCGCGTTCGGCGCGTTCTTCTACAACGTGGCGACGCAGGCCGGGGAGAGCTACATGCTCTACACCATCTCCGGCGTCCACCGGTCCGAGTTCGACAAGTTCCCGATGCCGCGCAACACGGCGGTGTTCAGCCCGACCTTCAGCGGCATCGGCATCGTCCGCTCGGAGGACATCCTTTCCGATCCGCGCTACGGGAAGAACGCGCCGCACAAGGGGATGCCGGGCGGGCACCTGCCGGTGCGGAGCTACCTGGCGGTGCCGGTGGTGTCGCGCTCCGGCGAGGTGCTGGGGGCGCTGCTGTTCGGTCATCCGGAGCCGGGCCGGTTCACCGAGCGGCACGAGTACCTGCTGGTCGCCGTCGCCGCCCACGCGGCGATCGCGATCGACAACAGCCAGCTGTACCAGGCGGCGCAGCGCGAGCTGGTCGAGCGGCGCCGGGCCGATGAACAGCTGCGCGAGCTGAACGAGACGCTGGAAAGCCGGATCGCCGAGGAGATCGCCGAGCGGGCCAAGGCGGAGGCGGCGCTGCGCCAGAGCCAGAAGATGGAGGCGGTGGGGCAGCTCACCAGGGGGTTGGCTCATGATTTCAACAACCTGCTGACCGGCATCACCGGGAGCCTGGAGCTGTTGCAGACGCGGGTGGCGCAGGGGCGGATCGGCGAGGTGGACCGCTACGTCGGCGCGGCGCAGGGGGCGGCCAAGCGGGCGGCGGCGCTGACGCACCGGCTGCTGGCGTTCTCGAGGCGGCAGACGCTGGACCCCAGGCCTACGGACGTGAACCGGCTGGTGGTCGGGATGGAGGAGCTGATCCGGCGCACCATCGGGCCCGGGATCGCACTGGAATCCGTGACGGCAGGGGGGCTGTGGAGCACGCTGGTCGATCCGGGGCAGCTGGAGAACGCGCTGCTCAACCTGTGCATCAACGCACGCGACGCCATGCCGGCGGGCGGGTCGATCACCATCGAGACCGGCAACACGTGGCTGGATGCCCGTGCCGCCCGGGAACGGGAACTGCCGCCCGGCCAGTACGTGTCGCTGTGCGTGTCGGACACCGGCATCGGTATGCCGCCGGACGTGGTCGCGCGCGCCTTCGACCCGTTCTTCACCACCAAGCCGATCGGCATGGGCACCGGCCTCGGGCTGTCCATGATCTACGGCTTCGCCCGGCAGTCGGGAGGCCAGGTCAGGATCTATTCCGAGGTGGGGCAGGGCACCAACGTGTGCATCTACCTGCCGCGGCAGTCGGGCGAGGCGCAGGACGCCGACGTGCCGGTCCAGTCCGAGGCGCCACGCGCCGGGCTGGACGAGACGGTGCTGGTGGTGGACGACGAGCCGACCGTGCGCATGCTGGTGGCGGAGGTGCTGGAGGATCTCGGCTACCGCACCATCGAGGCCGCCGACGGCGCCGCCGGGCTGCGCGTGCTGCAGTCCGACGCGCGGGTCGACCTGCTGGTGACCGACGTGGGGCTGCCCGGCGGCATGAACGGGCGGCAGGTGGCGGATGCCGCGCGGGTGGCGCGGCCGGAGCTGAAGGTGCTGTTCATCACCGGCTACGCCGAGAACGCGG
>CAXTOD010000234.1:0-4677 GCA_964245705.1 uncultured Acetobacteraceae bacterium | reverse complement strand
GCCCGGCGTCGTGCCGATCGCGGGATAGGGATCGTCGACGCCGGGCGGCGGCGGACGCTGCCGCGCGATGGCGCCCCCTTCGAGCTGGTGCCACCAGGCGACCGGGGTATCCACCGGATCGCGATGCGCGCACCCGGCCAGCAGGGCGAGCAACGGCAGGGCGGCCGCGACGATCCGGATCCCGGCCTGCCTGTGTCCCGCCTCGCCCATTCCAGACCCCGTTCACGACCGGCAGCACGCCCCGGCGCCGCGGCGCCGGTTAGGCTCCAGTGTTACCCGTCCCGGTCGGCCGGGAGAAGCGGGGCGCAACCGGCCGGTCCGACGGCAAGTGGTCCGGCGGCGAGTGGTCCGGCGGCCGCCGGTCAGGCGGCCACGGGACCGTCCAGCACGCGGCCGAAGATGCGGATGCGGCGGAGGTGGAGCGGACCGGGGGCACCGAGCCGTCTCAGGCGGACGTGCCGGGCGACGAACGGGGGATCGAACGACACGTCCCATGGCTGCTCCACGTCGCCCGACACCTCGTCGTCGTCGAGCTTGGTGAACCGCGTGGTCCAGGCGATCCCGTCATCCGAGGCGTCGATCGCGAAGTGCCGGAAACGCTCGGTGAAGCCGGCGCGGTTGACGAGAGACACCCGGTCGATCTCGCTGTCCTCCAGAAGGTCGACCATCCACCAGGCTTCCGGCTCGATCCCGGTGTGGAACCCGTACTCGTCGTGCAGGGTGAGCCCGTTGGCGCCGTTCGCGTCGAGACGCGGATCCTGGCTGTGCGACCACGGGCTGACCGAGCTGGACACCGCCGGCCTGCAGAAGGCGAGGTCGGGACCGCACGGCACCGGCAGCTCCTGCCGGCGCATCTCGCCGTGCAGCATCGCCAGGCCGGCGTGGTCGCCGGCGCGGGCAAAGGCGTCGGCCAGCGTCGGTGCCACGTCCGCGAGCGGCTCGGAGCCGAGCGCCTCCCGCAGGACGCTTCCGTCGCGGAAACAGTCCCGCGGCGGATGAACGGACAGGAGGCTGCGCGCGAAGCCGGGCCGGCCCAGCACGGGATGCACCAGCGATCCCGGGCGGTGCGCGCGCGGGTCGCGCAGCGACTTGGCCGGCCGGTAGACCAGGTTCCCCACCTCGGCGAACAGCCCGATCTCGGCGAACCGCATGGCCCGGGCCCGCAGCACGGTCGGGATGAACGACTCGACGATCGGCCAGCGATCGACGGCGCCGGCTTCCGCCGCCCGGGCCAGCGCCTGGCGCGCGTCCAGGATGGCGTCGAGCGCGCGGCCGGAAAACAGGCAGATGAACACGTAGGCCATCCACGGGTCGTCCTGCGCCAGCGCCTCCGCGTACCAGTGCCAGTCCGGCCTGGCCGGCTGCAGCTGGTGCACGATGGCGTCGATGTCGTGTTCGGCCGCGTAGCGCGCCATGCGCTCCAGGGACAGGTTCACCGCGACGTCGGACTCGGAGATGACGTAGTGGTCGTATTGCGGCAGCGCCTGGCGCAGAAAGGCGTAGGAATAGTCGGCGTTGTACCAGAGCGACCGGCCGACCGGGCGCTCCGGCAGGCCGAACGCGGAAAAGTCGTCGCCGTGCGACACCTTCTCGTGGCGGCCGACGTCGATCGGCCCCTTCGCCTCGTTCAGCAGCACGACGTGACGCGCACCGGGACACCCGTCGAAGAACCGTTGCGCCAGCAGGGCGATGTCCTCGGTCCACTCGTAGGCGCGGAACGCCGCGACGTAAGCAGGCGCGGTCACGGCCGACGCTCCGGCCTGGTGCCGCCGGCGGGGACGTGCGTCACGGCGACGCCGCGCAGGCTGCCGAGCCGCGAGGTCGTCCTCATGACGGCCGAACCGTGCCGGACCAGCCGGCGGCGCTGCCGGACAAGGGCAGAACCGCAACCCCCGGCTCGGGGGCCGGCCGGTCCTCGCCGCAGATCGCCAGCAGCGCGTCGCAGACGACGGCGACGGCCTCGTCCGTCATCTCGTCCCAGAGCGGAAGCGACAGCACGCGCCGGGAAATGCGCTCCGTCACGGACAGGTCGCCGGCGACGCCGCGGGCGAGAAAGAAGGGCTGCTCGGCAACGTGCGGGGCGAAGTAGGCGGCGGCACCAACGCCCTTTGCCAGCAACCGGGCGATCACCCCGTCGCGGCTGCCGTCGAACCGGGCCGGCAGCAGCACCGGCATGAACTGGTAGGCGCAGCGCGTCCCGCGCACCTCCTGGAACCCCAGGCCGGGAAGCGCCGTGCGGTAGCGCTGCGCCAGGCGTTCCCGGCACGCGACCACCTCCTCGAAGTCGTCCAGCCGCGCCAGCGCCAGCAGGGCGCCGACCTCGCTGAGCTTGGAGTTGAGGCCGGGCATGGTGGCCGACCGGGGACTGCCGAAGCCGAAATTGCCCATGATCCGCAGGATGCGGACCAGTTCCAGGTCGGTGGAATGGATCACGCCGCCTTCGCCGGTGCTGAAGGTCTTGGTGGCGTGCATGGAGAACACGACCGGCAACGCACAGCCGGCGGCGAACGGCCGCCCGGACTCGTCGAGGCTGCCGAGCGAGGCGGCGGCGTCCACCACCACCGGGATCCCGGTCCGGGCGCTCAGCCGCTCGTAGCGGTCGAGGTCGATGCAGGTGCCGAAGGTGGCGTAGGGCACGATCACGGCGATGTCCTCGCCGTGCCGCGCGATCATGGCCTCCTCCGCGTCCGCGGACGCCGTCCAGTCGTGCTCGTCGATGTCGCAGAACAGGGGGGTGAGCCCGGCCCAGTCGGCGGCCATGGCGGCGGCGGCAAAGGTGAAGGACGGCATCAGGGCGTAGCGTCGGCCGGGCCGGTCCGGCCGCAGGGCGCGGCCGGCGTCGGAACGCTCCACCACCGCGCGGATCGCCGTCATCAGGCCGATGGTCGCGTTGCACACGGTCACGCAGGCGCCGCCATCGGCGAACATGCCCTCCTGCAGCGCGGTCTCGAACCGGGTGTTGACCGGTCCGTAGTTGGTGAAGATCCCCGACCGCTCGATGGTGCGGAGCTCGTCGCCAAGGTCGCACAGGCTCGGCGGCCTGGGACGAAGAAACGGGACCATCGGAAGACCTTCCAAGCCATCCGGACCAGCTTCTAGGATCCACTCGTTAACATCCGGCTAAGGCCGGTGCGGCAACCGGCGGGCGGCCGCGAAGGCTGGGCGGCGGCAGCGGCGGCGCCATCGCGCTCCCGACGCCTGCTCCCCTTCTCCCTTGCCGTCCGGACCCCACATGGGCGGTTGACGTCCCTGCGGCCGTCGCCGGCTTGGCTTTGCGTCGGCCCGGTTGCAGGATGCGCGCACTGATCCCGCACCCCGGATCGAGGGAGAGCCTGATGACCGGCATGCCGCCGAACGACCGTATCCGGATGGATGACGAAGACCCCGACCCCGAGTCGCCCGAGGTGCCGGAGCCCGATGGTCCGCAGCCCTCCGAACCCGGCGACAACAAGACCCTGAACTCGCCGATCAACGAGCTCGAGAAGCGCCTGTTCGACCAGCGCAAGGTGCTGATCTTCGGCGCGATCAACGACAAGGTGGCGCGCGACGTCACCGGCCGCCTGCTGGCGCTCGCCGGCGCGTCCGACAAGCCGATCGACGTCTACGTCAACTCGCCCGGCGGCCACGTCGAGAGCGGCGACACCATCCACGACATGATCCGCTTCGTCGACGCGGTGGCGCCGGTGCGCATGATCGGCACCGGCTGGGTGGCCAGCGCCGGCGCCCTGATCTTCGCCGCCGGCCACAAGGAGCGCCGCTACTGCCTGCCGGCGACCCGCTTCCTGCTGCACCAGCCGATGGGCGGGGTGCGCGGCCCTGCCACCGACATCGACATCGAGGCCCGCGAGATCATCAAGATGCGCGAGCGGCTGAACCGCCTGTTCGCCCGCGAGACCGGGCAGACCTACGAGAAGGTCGCCAAGGACACCGACCGCAACTACTGGATGAGCGCCGAGGAGGCGATCGCCTACGGCCTGGTGACCAAGGTCGTGAGCGCCATCACCGACATCTGAGCCTTTGCCGCGGCCGGAACCGGGCGTGACGCGCCGGTTCCGGCCACCCCGCCGTCCTGCCGCGTCGGCATCGGGCGCGACGGGCGCGTGGACATGGGTCGCGACCCTGTCCGCCCTTGCCGCGCTCCTGGCGACCACGGCGGTCCTCGCGTGGGACGCGTCCCGCGCCTATCCCTCGTTCGACGGGGCGATGAACCTCAACGTGGCCCGCAGCGTGGCCGGCGGACACGGCTACGGCTTCCGCTACGACAGCGTCTTCGCCTTTCCGGCGCAGACCGACGGCCCGTTCATCCTGCCGGCCGCCCTCGTGTTCCGGATCTGGGGGGTTACCCGGCTGTCCGCCCAGGCGGTGAGCCTGTGCTACCTGCTCTGCTTCGCGGGTCTCGTGCCGATCCTGCTGCGTCGGGCCGGGCTGCCCGCCTTCCTGGCCCTTGCCGCGGCGGCGGCCTGCCTCGCCCTGCCCGGAACCGCCGAGTACGGGCCGGGCGGTTACGGCGAGATCCCGATGCTGTGCTGGATGCTGGCCGCCCTGCTGGCCGCGGCGCGGGCGGTCGAGCATCCCTCTCGCCGCACCCCCCTGTTCGCGCTCGCCGGGCTGCTGTTCGGCGTCGCCGTGCTGACCAAGACCGCCGCGCTGATCGCCGTCCTGCCCGCAGGCTCGGCG
>CAXTOD010000233.1:0-4718 GCA_964245705.1 uncultured Acetobacteraceae bacterium | reverse complement strand
CGCGACAAGGGGTCCATGCACGATCTCCTTTGCGATCCGGTGGACGCGCCGGACCTCCCCGACAGAACGGCAGGGTGCGCCCGCCGTTGCGGCGCCCGGATCCGGCTGGCGATCCGGTCGGGACAACGTTAGCGTGACCCTCCGCCGGGAGGGGTCGTCGATGCAGCAGGTCACCAGGCGTGCGTTGCTGGCCGGCGCGGCGTCGCTGCTGGCCGTGGCACCGGGGGTCCGGGCGGCGATCATCCAGGGCGGGCGGCCGTGGCATCCCTATGCCGGCGGGCCGCCGGAACCGGCCGGACAGGGGCCCTGGCGGTTCTTCACGCCGGAGGAGGGCGCCGCGGTCGAGGCGCTGGTCGACAGGCTGATCCCGCCGGAGCCGGACACGCCCGGCGGCAGGGACGCGGGGTGCGCGGTGTTCATCGACCGGCAGCTCGCGGGGCCGTACGGCAGCTCGGCGGCGCTCTACATGCGGACGCCGTTCAGGGAGGGCACCAAAGCCCAAGGCAACCAGTCGCCTTTGACCCCGGCGGCGCGCTACCGCCAGGCGCTCGGCGCCCTGGATGGCCACTGCCGCGCGGCCTTTGCCGGGCAGCCGTTCGAGCGGCTGCCTGGCCCGGCGCAGGACCGGATCATCCACGGGCTGGAGGACAGCTCGCTGCAGCTCGACGGCGCCAGCGGCCGGGCGTTCTTCGAGCTGCTGATCAAGGATACCCAGCACGGCTTCTTCGCCGACCCGGTGTATGGCGGCAACCGGGACATGTGCGCGTGGAAGATGATCGGCTTTCCCGGCGCCCGCTACGACTACCGGGACTGGATCGAGCGACACAACCAGCCCTTCCCGCTGCCGCCGGTCGCGATCGGCGGCGGCCGGCCGGACTGGACGCCGCACGCCTGAACGACGGGAACGAACACGCATGCCCAACCGGCTCCCGTTCCGCGACGTCGTCGTCATCGGCCTCGGCTGGACCGGCTCCATCCTGGCCGAGCAGCTGACGGCGGAAGGGCTCGACGTGGTGGCGATCGAGCGCGGCCCGTGGCGCGACACGCCGACCGACTTCAACGTCAACACGATGCCGGACGAGCTGCGCTACCGCATCCAGCACGAGCTGTTCCTGCGTCCGGCGCAGCAAAGCCTGACCTTCCGCAACACCCTCGGGCAGGAAGCGCTGCCGGTGCGCAGCTGGGGCGCGTTCATGCTGCCGAACGGGGTCGGCGGCGGCGGCACGCATTGGAACGCCGAGATGTGGCGCTTCCTGCCGAGCGACTTCATGCTGCGCTCGCACCTGACGCAGCGCTACGGCGCCGCGTTCCTGCCGGCGGACATGACGATCCAGGACTGGGGCGTCACCTACGACGAGCTGGAGCCGTTCTACGACCGGTTCGAGTACCTGTGCGGCACGTCCGGCACCGCGGGCAACGTGGCGGGAAGGATCCTGCCCGGCGGCAACCCGTTCGAGGGGCCGCGCTCCCGGCCCTACCCGCTGCCGGCGATGAAGCAGGGCTACGGGCACGCGCTGTTCGCCGAGGCCGCCCGCAACCTTGGCTACCATCCCTTTCCGCAGCCCTCCGGCAACCTGTCGGCGCCCTACACCAACCCGCTCGGCGTCGAGATGGGTCCGTGCACCTATTGCGGGTTCTGCGAATGGTTCGGCTGCGCCAACTATTCCAAGGCGAGCCCGCAAACCACGATCCTGCCGACCCTGGTGCTGCGAAAGAACTTCGAGGCGCGCACGCTGTGCGAGGTGACGCGGATCAACCTCGACCGTTCGGGGAAGCGCGCCACCGGCGTCACCTATGTCGACAGTTCCGGACAGGAATGGGAGCAGCCGGCGGATCTCGTGCTGTTGTGCGGCTTCCAGCTGTTCAACGTGCAGCTGCTGCTGTTGTCCGGCATCGGCGCGCCATACGACCCGGTCGCCAACACCGGGGTGATCGGCCGCAACTTCTCCCACCAGACCACCTCGGCGGCGATCGGGTTCTTCGACCGCGCGAAGTTCAACTTCAACCCGTTCATGAGTGCTGGCGCCATCGGCATGTGCATCGATGAGTTCAACGGCGACAACTTCGACCACGGCCCGCTCGGCTTCGTCGGCGGCGGCTACATGGGCCAGGTGCAGACCAACGGCCGGCCGATCGAGACCACGCCGGTGCCGCCGGGCACGCCGCTCTGGGGCCACGGCTGGAAGCAGGCGATCCGCGACAACTACCTGTCCACCGTGTTCGCGGGGGCCGGCGTGCACGGCAGCTTCTACAGCTACCGCGACGTCTATATCGATCTCGATCCGACCTGGAAGGATAGGTTCGAGCGGCCGCTGCCGCGCATCACCATCGACCTCAAGCCGAACGAGCTGCGCATGAGCGCGTACCTCACGGACAAGTACGCCGAGATCATCCGGGCGATGGGGGCGAAGCAGGTGGTGTCGCAGCCGCGCAAGGGGCCGTACAGCATGAGCGCCTACCAGACCTCGCATCTGTGCGGCGGCGCGATCATGGGCGCGGACCCGCGGACCAGCGCGCTGAACAAGTACCTGCAAAGCTGGGACGTGCCGAACCTGTTCGTCATGGGTTCGACCGCATTTCCGCAGAACGCCGGCTACAACCCGACCACCACCATCGGCGCCCTCACCTACTGGGCGGCGAACGCGATCCGCTCGACCTATCTCAAGGATCCGGGGCCGCTGGTGCGGACATGACGCCATGAGGCTCCCGCTGGCCGTCCTGGCCTTGTACGTATCGGCCGGCGCGGCCCGGGCGGCGCCGGACGCGCAGGACTTCGACACCATCGCCCGCGGCCGCGCGCTCACCGTCGCCGCCGACTGCCAGGCCTGCCACACCGCGCCCGGCGGGCAGCCGTTTGCCGGCGGGCGGCCGATCGAGACGCCGTTCGGCACCATCCTGTCCTCCAACATCACCCCCGATCCAGACACCGGCATCGGCGGCTGGAGCGACCACGATTTCGTGGCGGGGCTGCAGAAGGGGCGCGGCCGCGACGGCCGGCACATCTACCCGGCGATGCCGTACACCTACACCGCGCGCGCCACCCGCGAGGACGACCTGGCGATCCGCGCCTACCTCGCGACGCTGCCGCCGGTCCGCCATGCGGTGAACGACGACACCCTGCCGTTCCCGTTCAACATCCGGGCGGCGCTGGGGGTGTGGGACCGGTTGTTCTTCGCCAAGGGCACGTTCAGGCCGGTGCCGGCGAAGTCGGCCGAGTGGAACCGCGGCGCCTACCTGGTGACCGGGCTGGAGCATTGCGGCATGTGCCACACGCCGAAGAACCTGCTCGGCGGCGACCGCACCGGGCGGGCGCTGCAGGGCTACGCGCTGCAGGGCTGGTTCGCGCCGAACATCACGAACGACCGCCGGCGCGGGCTCGGCTCCTGGTCGGTGGACGACATCGTGTCCTACCTGCGCAGCGGCCACAATCGCTTCGCGGCGGCCGCCGGCCCGATGGCGGAGGAAGTGTGGGTGTCGAGCCAGAACGACGACCCGGCGGACCTCCATGCCATCGCGGTCTACCTGAAGGACCAGCCGGGGCAGGACGTGCGCGTCGCCCCGCTCGACCCGCACCGGGCGGACATGGTGGCGGGGGCCGCGATCTATGCCGACCGCTGCTCCGCCTGCCACACGCCGGACGGCGCGGGCGTGGCAGGACTGTTCCCGCGCCTCGCCGGCGGTCCGTCGACGCAGTCCGCCGACCCGGCCTCGGTCGTCCGCGTGATCCTGCGCGGGGCGCGCAGCGTGTCCACGCAGGCGGCACCCACCGGACCGGGCATGCCCTCCGTCGCCGCGACCCTGGACGACGCGGAAGTGGCGGCGGTGGCGACCTATGTCCGCAACGCCTGGGGCAACGCGGCGCCGGCCGTCACGCCCGCACGCGTCGCGGCGGACCGGGCGAGCCTGGCCGGGCGGCCGACCGACTGCCCAGGTGGCCGACTGAGCGACGATGCGGAACCGCCGCCACGCCCGGCGCGCTGCCGTAGCGAACCACGACCCGAACACGTGAAGGAACACGGACATGGCCGACGGACCCTACGTCATCATCGCGGAGTTCGAGGTGTCGGCGGCGAACAGGGAGGAGTTCCTCGAGCTGTGCCGCTACGACGGCACCTCGTCCGTGCGCGACGAGCCCGGATGCCGGCAGTTCGACACGCTGACGATCGACGACGCGCCGGAGGCGGTGGTGCTGTACGAGGTGTACGATGACAAGGGGGCGTTCGACGCGCACCAGGCGACGCCGCACTACGCCACCTTCGCGGAAGGGGTGAAGCGCCTGGCGGTCATGGAGAAGCGGGTGCGGTTCCTGACCCGCCGGTCGGGTTGACCGGCAGGTGCATCAAGGCCGGCGATCCTGGTGCCGGACGGCGATCCTGCTCGTTTCCCTGTGGCCGCTCGTGAGCGGTGAAGGGCAGGCAGCCGAGCTAGACGATCCGGCGCCCCATGTCGGCCGGTCGCGCGTGCTGCTGGTGCTCGCGGCACCGGGCGACGCGCGGGCGGCGGAGCAGCCCAGCATGATCGCGCAGGGGGTCTGGACCGCCGCCGCCCCCGGCACGAACGAGAGGCCGAGCGAGAGCGGGGCGGAGGGGATGATCACCGGGTCGGGCGGCCCCTCGCCCATCACGTCGGCCAGGACCCGGGCGACGATCTCCTGGTGCCGCCGGTTGCCGGCCTCCAGGGCGGCCATGGCCAGCTCGGCCGTGTCGCAGCCCTGGAAG